>DAIOEI010000159.1:0-5797 GCA_036746335.1 Hydrogenophaga sp.
CCGCCGGCTACCGCATCGGGCCGAGCGAGATCGAGAACTGCCTGGTCAAGCACCCCGCCGTGGCCAACGCCGCCGTGGTGCCCAAACCCGATGCCGAGCGGGGCGCGGTGGTCAAGGCCTATGTGGTGTTGACAGCGGGCACGGTGGGCGACGACGCGCTGGTGGCCCGGCTGCAGGCCCACGTCAAAGGCCAGCTCGCGCCTTATGAGTACCCCAAGGAGATCGAGTTTGTGGACGCCCTGCCCATGACCACCACCGGCAAGGTGCAGCGCCGGGTGTTGCGGCTGCAGGAGGAGGAACGCGCGCGTCAGCGGGCAACTGCCAGCGCTTCTACACTCGGCTCGTCCTGACACTTCAAGAGCCAAGCGCAGCATGAACACGATCTCCCTGGGCCAGAGCGGCCTGCAAGTCACCCCCATCTGCCTGGGCACCATGACCTTTGGCGAGCAGGTCAACGAGGCCGACGCCCATGCCATCCTCGACCGCTCGCTGGCGCGTGGCGTCAACTTTCTCGATGCGGCCGAGATGTATTCCGTGCCGGCCAAGGCCGAGACCTGCGGTGCGACCGAGACCATCATTGGCCGTTGGTTCGCCAAAAACCCCGGCGCGCGCGATAGGCTGGTGGTGGCCACCAAAGTGGCCGGGCCGGCGCGGGGCATGCCCTGGCTGCGACCGGCGGTGAGCAAGGCCGGGATCATCGAGGCCTGTGAGGGCAGCCTCAAGCGCCTGCAGACGGACGTGATCGACCTCTACCAGATCCACTGGCCAGCGCGCAACGTGCCCGCGTTCGGCGCCATCTACTTCGACCCCGCCAAAGACCGCGAGGCCCCCGCCATCGAAGCGCAGCTCGAAGCGCTGGCCGAACTGGTGAAAGCGGGGAAGGTGCGCGCCGTCGGCTTGTCCAACGAGACGCCCTATGGTGTGCACGAATTCGTGCGCCTGGCCGAGCAGATGGGCTTGCCGCGGGTGGCCACGTTGCAAAACCCTTACTGCCTGATCAACCGCACCTACGAGAACGGTCTGGACGAAACCTGTCACCGCCTGGGCGTGAGCCTGCTGGCCTATTCGCCGCTGGGCTTCGGCTTGCTGACCGGCAAATACGACGAGACCGGTCTGGTCGGCAGCCACGGACGCATGGCGCTGTACGACAGCATGAAGGCCCAGCGCTGGGGCCGCCCCGAGGCGATGACCGCCGCGAAGCGCTACAACGCCCTGGCCCGCGAAAACGGTATGACGCCATCCCAGCTGGCGCTGGCCTTCTGCTACCGCAACCCCAAGGTGGCCAGCACCATCATCGGCGTGACCTCGCTGGCGCAGCTGGACGAGTGTCTGGATGCCTGGGAGACGACGCTGTCGCCCGAGTTGCTGAAACAGCTCGACGTGATCCGGTGGGAGCACCGCGATCCCGCGCAATGAAGCTGCAACGCTGCGCGCGAGAGGGAGCTATCCAGAGGCACCGCGGAACTGGCTCCGCCAGGCCGCAGGTGCCGTCCCCCCTCCCAGCGCTGAAAGCGCGCCAGAGAGGGGGGAAGCCGTGAAGCGGCGCGGGGGGGAGTCCCACATCTCGGAAACACCCGCCACCGCCTGGCTCAAGGCGAATGGGGTCGTCTTTACCGAGCATCCCTATGAGTACCTGGAGCGCGGTGGCGCCCAGCACAGCGCTGCGGTGCTGGGCCTGGACCCGTTTGCCGTGGTCAAGACGCTGGTCATGCAAGACGAGGTGGCCAAGCCGCTGGCGGTCCTGATGCACGGCAACCGCACGGTCTCGACCAAGAACCTGGCCCGGCAGATCGGCGCGAAGTTGGTCGAGCCCTGCAAACCCGAGGTGGCCAACCGCCACAGCGGCTATCTGGTGGGCGGCACCTCGCCCTTCGGCCTCAAGCGAGTCATGCCGGTGTACGTGGAGTCCACTGTGCTGAACCTGCCACGCCTCTGGATCAACGGCGGACGGCGCGGTTTTCTGGTGGGCATTGCGCCCGCTGTGCTGTCCAGCCCGCTGGGTGCCCGGCCAGTGGAGTGTGCGCTGGCAGAATAGGCGCATGCCCAAGCCGCCCGTTCGGACTCCGTGAGGCACCTGTAAGGACATACATCTTGGAAGCCCTGTACCCCGCTTTGGCCACCCTCGTGGCCTACCTGATTGGATCGCTGTCGTTTGCGGTGGTGGTCAGCCGTGTCATGGGGCTGAACGATCCGCGTACCTACGGCAGCAAAAACCCTGGTGCCACAAACGTACTGCGCTCGGGCAGCAAAAAAGCGGCCATCCTTACGCTGCTGCTGGACGCCGCCAAAGGCTGGCTGCCGGTGGTGGCGGTCAAATGGTGGGGCGAGGCATGGGGCCTGGGCGATGGCACCGTGGCGCTGGTCGGCCTTGCTGCTTTTCTTGGGCACCTGTGGCCGGTATTCTTCAAGTTTGAGGGTGGTAAGGGCGTCGCCACCGCTGCGGGTGTGATCCTGGGTTTCAACCCCTGGCTGGGCCTGGCGGCCTTGCTGACGTGGGTCATCGTGGCTTACTTCTTTCGTTACTCCTCACTCGCGTCCATGGTCACGGCCGTGTTCGCGCCAGCCTACCTGTTGTTTGGCCGAGGTGTGGTGTGGGAGGCTCCGGGTATGGTGGTGCTGAGTCTGGCTGTCATGGCGCTGCTGCTGGTGTGGCGCCATGCCGAGAACATCAACCGCCTGATCGCTGGCAAAGAAAGCCGCCTGGGAACCAAAAAACCGTGAGCCAAGACATTCAACGCATCGGCATGGCCGCCCGCTACAGCGAAGCCGCCGTGTTCAACGGGGTGGTCTATCTCGCGGGCATGGTGCCCGAGTGCGAAGCCACCGACATCCGCAGCCAGACCGCCGACGTGCTCATGCAGGTGCAGCAGCGGCTTCAGGAAGCGGGCAGCGACAAGTCGCTCATGCTGCGGGCCCAGATTTTTCTGAGCCACATTCAGGACATTGCTGCGATGAATGAGGTGTGGGACGCGTGGGTGGTTCCGGGCACAGCACCCCCACGCGCCACAGTCCAGGCGGCGCTGGCCCGTCCGGAATGGAAGATCGAGATTGTCGTGACGGCCGCGTCAGCGGGCGTTAACGCTTCTCCAGCGTCATCTGGTCGTTGATGCGCTGCATCTGAAAGCGCGTGAGGAAGGAGTTTCCCAGCAGCACATAGGGCATGGGCTGGGGCGAGACGGTGGCGGCCACGTCGTAAACCACCACATCGCCGATCCTCACCGACGCGAGCTTGATCAGGTGTCCCAGAACGCTGCCATTGGCGGTGTTGATCTGGACCGGCTGACCTTGCTCGAATTTAAGGTTGATGCGCCGGGCCTCTGCTTCGCTGATGCCCACGCCGGTGGCACCGGTGTCCACCATGAACCGCACGGTGCGCCCATTGATCTGGCCCTGGGGCATGAAGTGGCCTCGCGAGTCGGCGGTCAAGACAATACGTTGGCCGCCAGCCGCTGGTGCATCCCCGCCAATGCTGACCGCCGACTCGCCCAGGCGCAGGGTCTGCGTCTGGCCGCCGATCTCGACCATCGCTTGGCCGTTGCCCAGGCTCAGCAGCTTGACGCCCTGGTGGCTTTGCCCTGCCGACAGAAAACGGGGCGCTGCGCCGTCGATCACGATCAGCGCCTTGGTGCCCGACAGGCCCGTGAGGGCCACCGACTGGGCCAGACCCGCCAACGGCGCAAGGCCCAGCGCAGCCGTGAACAGGAGGCGCGTTGCGGTCAAGGGCATGGTTTCTAAAGCGCTGCGGCGTGAATCAATCCCGGAAGTTATCAAAAGACAGCGGCAGGTCCTTCATTTCATTGCGGATCAACGCCATGGCGGCCTGAAGGTCGTCGCGTTTAGCGCCGGTCACGCGGACCGCATCACCCTGAATGGCGCCCTGTACCTTCATCTTGCTGGCCTTGATGGCCTGCTGGATTTTTTTGCCATCTTCGCTGCTGACGCCGTTTTTGACTTTGATGACCTGTTTGACCTTGTCGCCACCCACCTTCTCGACCTTGCCCACGTCGAGAAAGCGCACGTCCACATTGCGCTTGGTCAGCTTGTTGCGCAGGATGTCTTCGACTTGCTGCAGCTGAAAGTCGGCGTCGCCAAAAAGGATGATCTCTTTGTCTTTGAGCTCGACCGCGGCGCTGCTGCCCTTGAAGTCGAAGCGGGTGCCGATTTCTTTGGCCGTGTTCTCCACGGCGTTCTTCACTTCAACAAAATCGGCTTCAAGTTTGGTGTCAAAAGAGGGCATGGCGAGCGGGTTCTCCAGAGGGTGGATGAGACAATTCAGGCATGTTAGTCGAGAAACAAGTCTCTCTCCAGCCCTTCAACAGCTTCGGTATTGTCGCCCGGGCGCAACGCCTTGCGCGCATCCGCAGTGAGGCCGATGTGCACGCCCTGATGTCGCAAACCGACTGGGCCATGACGCCGCGATTTGTGCTGGGCGGCGGGAGCAATCTGGTGATCACGGGCGACGTCAAGGCGCTGGTGCTCAAGGTCGAGATCGAGGGCAAACGCCTGGTTCACGAGTCCGACAAGGGTTGGGTCGTGGAGGCGGGTGCGGGCGAGGCGTGGCACCCCTTCGTGGCCTGGACGCTGGCGCAGGGCTGGCCCGGGCTGGAGAATCTGGCGCTGATCCCCGGCTCGGTGGGGGCCTCGCCGGTGCAGAACATCGGGGCCTATGGCGTCGAGCTGCAGGATCGATTCCATTCGCTCGACGCCATCGACCTGCAAACCGGCGACGGCTTCACGCTGACCGCCGCTCAGTGCGGTTTTGGTTACCGCGACTCGGTGTTCAAACACGCACCAACCGACGTGCGCAGCTTTGGCCTTGCCGGGCGGGCGCTCATCACCCGCGTGCGCTTTTGGCTGCCCAACCCCTGGAAGCCGGTGCTGGGCTACTTCGACCTGGAGCGAAAGATGGCCGAGACGGGCGTTCATGCGCCCAATGCCCAGCAAATTTTTGACTGGGTGGTGGCGATCCGCCGCGCCAAGCTGCCCGACCCGGCCGTCATCGGCAACGCCGGCAGCTTCTTCAAGAACCCGACCGTGACGCCCGAGCAGTGTGCCGACATCATTGCGCGCGACCCGAAGGTGGTGCACTACCCCATGCCGGACGGCAGCATCAAGCTGGCGGCGGGCTGGCTGATCGACGCCTGCGGCTGGAAGGGCAAGAGCGTGGGCAACGCGGGTGTGTACGAGAAACAGGCGCTGGTGCTGGTGAATCGCGGCGGCGCCGTCAACCCTTGCACCGGGGGTGAGGTGATGACACTGGCGAAGGCGATCCAGACCAGCGTGTACGAACGGTTTGGTATCAGGCTGGAGCCGGAGCCGGTTGTCCTGTGAGGGGCCTTTTCACTTCGCGTGCAAGAAGCGGTGTCGGTGTGCGGCGCTGCAAAGCGAAGTAAAGGAGGAGGCGGCCGCAGGCCGCCGGGCGACATGAGCGGCGCAGTGCCGTGCGCCGGCATCGCCCGCTCCACGCAGTCAGATCACTTCCCACCTTCGAGCTTGAGCATGCTCGCCCCTTCGCCCAGCGACAGCAGGCCCGTCTTGGCGTAGATGCCCAGCTTGGCGCGCGTATCGACGATGTCGAGGTTGCGCATGGTCAGCTGGCCGATGCGGTCGAGCGGGCTGAACGGTGCGTCTTCCACCTTTTCCATCGACAGACGCTCGGGCGCGTAGGTCAGGTTGGGGCTCTCGGTGTTGAGGATCGAGTAGTCGTTGCCGCGGCGCAGTTCCAGCGTCACCTCGCCGGTCACGGCGCGGGCCACCCAGCGCTGGGCGGTTTCGCGCAGCATGATGGACTGCGGGT
>DAIOEI010000160.1:0-3296 GCA_036746335.1 Hydrogenophaga sp.
CATGCGCGACGCGGGCGCCCGCATGGGCCTGGCGCCCGAGGTGGCGCAGCAGCTGGCCATCGGCACCTTCATCGGCGCCGCCACCCTGGCCCAGCGCTCCACCGACCCGCTGCAGACGCTGCGCGAACGCGTCACCTCCAAAGGCGGCACCACGTATGCGGCCATCACGTCCATGGAAACGGCGAACGTCAAGGCAGCCTTTGAGCAGGCGCTGTTTGCAGCGCAGCAACGCGCCGAAGAACTGGGTCAGGAATTTGGCAAGTAAGCTGGCGCAGCCGGCATGCGCAGATCGACCCAGTCGCTTTTTTTGGTGCACCGCACCATCAACACAGGAGTACAACCATGTTCAGTCACGTCATGTTCGGCACGAACGATATCGAGCGATCCAAGCGTTTCTATGACGCGCTTCTCAAGGTGATCGGGGCGGGAGACGCGATAGCGAACACCAACAAGACGGGACAGCGGCGCCTGTTCTACCGGCACGACGGCGCCTCGTTCGGTGTGAGCGAACCGATCGACGGCCAGCCGGCCTCGGTCGGCAACGGGAGCACCATCGGCTTCAAGTGCCAGTCACCAGAGCAGGTGCAGCAGTTCCATGATGTGGCCATCGCGCACGGCGGCACCTCGGTCGAGGAGCCACCCGGTCCACGCGCTGGGCCCGCGGGCGTCCTGCACCTGGCCTACGTGCGTGACCCCGATGGCAACAAGCTTTGTGCGCTTTACCGCGCCTGAACTTCAAGGGAGTTTGTGAGTTCCGCTGCTGGTGACCGCCTGCTGCGGGCTCAGACGATCCCGAGAACGACCCCTGCAAACACCGTGAAGCCCAGCCAGTGGTTCAGGCGGAAGGCCTTGAAGCAGCCGTCGCGCGTGCGGTCTTTGATCAGCCGCCAGTGCCAGGCCACCTGCGCCAGAGCGACCAGCAGCATGAGCCCCCATACGAGCAGGTTGACCGTGGGCCACAGCGCGGATGTCCAGACACCCAGGAACACCAGATAGAACACCGTGACCGCCGCCACATCGGCGTCACCCAGCGTAATGGCCGAGGTCTTCATGCCGATCTTCAGGTCGTCGTCGCGGTCCACCATGGCGTACTCGGTGTCGTAGGCCAGCACCCAGAACAGGTTGCCCGCCATCAACACCCAGGCCAGTGATGGCACGCTGTGCCAGACGCTGCTCCAGAAACCAGGCTCAGCCCACGGTGCTGTTGAACCCCACAGTTCCAGCGCCGGGCCGCCGTTCACCGCCGCAAACGCCATCGGAATACCAAAGCTGAACGCCACGCCCAGCACCGCCTGCGGCATGGAGACATGGCGTTTGGCATAGGGGTAGACCAGCGCCAGCAGCAGGCCCAGGAAAGACCAGGCGATGGTGGCGACGTTGGTGGTCAGCACCAGCAAAAAGGCCACGAAGGCCAGCGCTGCGCCCACCCACAGCGCTTCTTTCACGCCCACGCGACCGCTCGTCACCGGCCGCTGCGCGGTGCGCTTGACGTGTTTGTCGAACTCGCGGTCGGCCACGTCATTGACGCAGCAGCCGGCGCTGCGCATGAGCACGGTGCCGGCGAAAAACACGGCCAGCAGGTGCCAGCCCGGAAACCCGCCAGCCGCCACCCACAGCGCCGAGAGCGACGGCCAGAGCAGCAGCAACCAGCCCGCCGGGCGGTTCCAGCGGATCAGGTCGAGGTAGAGGGAGAGGCGCGAAGGTGCGGGAGAGGCGGAGGTCAGCATGTGCGGGGCCGGAGCACGGGGTCTTCAACAAGTGGCACCGCGGAACTGGCTCCGCCAGGCCGCAGGTGCTGCCCCCTTGAGGGGGTCGCCGCGACGCGGCGGCGGGGGTGGGTCATTCCTCCAGCAGCGAGCGCAGCATCCAGGCCGTTTGCTCGTGCACCGTCAGCCGCTGCGTGAGCAGGTCGGCGGTGGGTTCGTCGCTGGCCTTGTCTACCGTGGGGAACAGTTCGCGAGCGGTGCGGGCCACGGCTTCATGTCCCTTGACAAGGATCGCCACCATCTCCAGCGCCTTGGGCGGCTGGGCAGGCGCATCGGGCACGGTGCTGAGCTTGCCGAACTGCGCGTAGCTACCCGGTGCCACGTGGCCGAGCGAACGGATGCGCTCGGCGATCGGGTCCACCGCGTTCCACAGCTCGGTGTACTGGGCCATGAACATCGCGTGCAGCGAGTTGAACATGGGGCCGGTGACGTTCCAGTGGAAGTTGTGCGTGGTCAGGTAAAGGGTGTAGGTGTCGGCCAACAGCCGAGACAGTCCATTGGCAATCGCGGCGCGGTCTTTGTCGGCAATGCCGATGTGGATGGCGGGTGCAGCAGCAGTCTTGCGGGCATTCTTGGACATGGTGACCTCCTGTAAAAAAGAAAAGAAAGCGTTGTGCCAGCGTGTCAGGACAGCCGTTGCACACCGGGCAGCTCACAACCATAAATCGCGTTGCGCAACTCGGCAATGGCCTGGTAGCGGGTGAAACTGCGCCGCCAGGCCAGCACCACGCGGCGCGTGGGCGGGTCGCCGTCGAACGGCAGGTAGTGCACGAAGGCCGCATCGCCCAGGTCTTGCGAGTTGTCGGCAGAGCCGTCGAGCGCGGAGCGCGGCACCGACAGGCGCGGCACCAGCGTCACGCCCATGCCGGCGGCCACCATGTGTTTGATGGTCTCCAGCGAGGAGCCTTCGAAGCTCTTGCGGATGCCCTCGGTGTCGTTGGAGAAACGCGCGAACTCGGGGCAGACCTCCAGCACATGGTCACGGAAGCAATGCCCCGTGCCCAGCAGCAACATGGTCTCGTTCTTGATCTCTTCGGTGGTGATGCTCTTGCGCTGCGCCAGCGGGTGGTTGGCGGGCACGGCCGCCATGAAGGGTTCGTCGTAGAGCGGTGCAATGGCCAGGTTGGTGTCGGGGAACGGCTCGGCCAGGATGGCGCAGTCGATCTCGCCCAGGCGCAGCTGCTCCAGCAGTTTGACAGTGAAGTTCTCCTGCAGCATCAGCGGCATCTGCGGCGTGCGCTCGATCACCTGGCGCACCAGGTTGGGCAGCAGGTAGGGGCTGATGGTGTAGATCACGCCCAGCTTGAGTGGGCCGGCCAGCGGGTCCTTGCCGCGCTTGGCGATCTCGCGGATCGCCGCTGCCTGCTCCAGCACGGTCTGCGCCTGCCGCACGATCTCTTCGCCCAGCGGCGTGACCGCGATTTCACTCGCGTTGCGCTCGAAGATCTTGAGCTCCAGCTCTTCTTCGAGTTTCTTGATCGCCACGGACAGCGTGGGCTGCGACACAAAGCAGGCCTCGGCGGCCTTGCC
>DAIOEI010000160.1:3396-5790 GCA_036746335.1 Hydrogenophaga sp.
CGGGCGGCAGTTCGTCGATGGTGGAGACGTCGAGGTCGGCGTAGTAGCTCATGGCGAGCGTTCTGGGAATCGGCGTCGCGCTCATCATCAAAAGATGCGGCTCTGAATTGGGCTCCCCCCCATCGCTTGCGCGCTGCGCGTCGCCGCTCCGCCCCTCAAGGGGCAACGCCTGCGGCCCGGCAGAGCCGGTTCCGCGGCGTTCTGGGCTGAGCTCCCCCTCTTTGAAGGTCGCGGTCATCTTGCTTCTCAGCGCCAGCCGCTGCGCCACACCAAACCGGTGCTGCTCGTCAATGATGGCCAGCGCCAGGTTTTTGAACACCACCTGGTCCTGGATCACGGCGTGGGTGCCCACCACCAGCGCGGCTTCGCCGCTGGCGATCAGGGCCAGCATTTCGGTGCGCTGCTTTTTCTTCTGGCTGCCGGTGAGCCAGGCGACGCGTTTGCCCAGCGGCGCGAGCAACGGCTCCAGCCAGCCAATCAGTTTGGCGAAGTGCTGTTCGGCCAGGATTTCGGTGGGCGCCATCAGCGCGCACTGCCAGCCCGAGTCGATGGCGATCGCCGCGGCCAGCGCGGCGACCACGGTTTTGCCCGAGCCCACGTCGCCCTGCAGCAGGCGGTGCATGGGCACCTCGCGCGCCAGGTCGCGCGCAATTTCTTCGCCGACGCGGCGCTGGGCGCCGGTCAGTGCAAAGGGCAACACGGCCAGCAATTGTTCGTGCAGTCCGCCGGGCGCGGTGCGCAACACCGGCGCGCGCAGGGCATCGCGCTCGCGCTTGGCGGTGAGTTGCGAGAGCTGTTGCGCCAGCAGCTCCTCGGCCTTGAGGCGCTGCCAGGCGGGGTGGCTGCGGTCTTCCAGCGCGGCCAGCGACACGTCCGGCCCCGGGTGGTGCAGGTAGCGCAGCGCGTCGCGCAGCGTCCAGGTGCCGTGCACCACACGCTGCAGCCCACCCAGCAGCTCGGGGGGCAGCGTCTCCAAGAGGTCAGCGCGCGCCAGGCCGCTGGCCACCACCTTGCGCAGGTAGGCCTGCGGCAGCTGGGCGCTGGTGGGGTAGACCGGGGTGAGCGCGTCGGGCAGCTCGCCGCCGGCGGCGCGAAAGGCCGGGTGCATCATGGTCTTTCCCATGAAGCCGCCCCGCACTTCGCCCCGCACCCGCACCCGCGCGCCCACCGCCAGCGCCTTCTGGTGAGAGGGGTAGAAGCTGAAGAAACGCAGGGTGCAGGTGTCCGAGCCGTCGTTCAGCGTCACCAGCAGTTGGCGGCGCGGGCGCAGAGAAATCTCTGTGGACGTCACTGTGCCCTCCACCTGCACCACCTGGCCCTCGCGTGTATCGGCCAGGCGCATCAAGCGCGTTTCGTCCTCATAGCGCAGCGGTAAATGCAGCGCCAAGTCAATATCCCGCACAAGACCCAGCTTGAGCAAGGCTTTCTGCGGTGCAGACAGCGCCTTGGTTGCCGTGGCAGACGGTGGTCGGGCGGTCTCAGAAGCGGGCATGGCGGGATTGTGGCCCAGCGGCTCAAGCAGCAAGTCAAAGGGCCGATATCAAGCGCATTGATTGCTCGGACAGCTCCACCATGACCCGCCTGCACGCAGACACTTTTTTACCCTACATGCGCGATGTGGCCCGCTGCGAACGCTCACTGCAAGACCTGGGAACAGCCTGGCGCCTGATCGAGGCATCCGCCAAACTGAACTGCCCCAGCGAAGCGCAGAGCATATTGCCCATCATGAGCGCCACCCAGGCAGGCTTCACCCGCCTGGAGCGCGAGCTGGTACACAGTCTGGTGCAGGAAAAAGTGGGCAATGCCATGGCGTTGATCGGCACCAAGGCGCGCTTCGTGATTGACATCGTGGTGCGTAACCTGTTTGAGCGAACAGCCGACGTGGGTTTTCTCGCCACCGACCGCGAGCTCTGCGCCTTTGTGGCGGGGTAAACCAACGACACCGGTGCGATCCGTCAGCGCTTGCTGGAGTACCGAAGCAAGTACACGGTCTACAACGAGATCTTGTTGCTGGACACGCGGGGCAATGTGCTGGTGCAGATCGACCCGGATGCTCCGGTGGAGGGCAGCGCCGACCCTCTGATTGAACAGACACTGAATGCGCAAACGTATGTCGAGACCTTTCGCGCCACCGATCTGCGGCCCGGCCACCGGCAGGCGCTGATTTATTCACAGCGACTGCACCACCCGGACTCGGGCGCGGTGGTGGGCCTGCTGTGTTTGAGTTTCGACTTTGAACGCGAGATGAGCGGCATTTTCAGCGCGCACCGCGACCGGGAGGGCCGCACCAACCTGTTGTTGCTCGATGCGCAAGGGCAGGTGATTGCCAGCGCAGACGAACGCTGGATCGCTTGCGGCACCACCGTACCCACCAACCCGGAGGGTAAACCGCAG
>DAIOEI010000161.1:0-5773 GCA_036746335.1 Hydrogenophaga sp.
CATGGTTGGCACCATCGACGAAGCTTTCGAGAAGGCCAAAAAGGTGGCGTAAAGCACACGCGCTGGGTGACCGGCTTTTGTACCGTATTAGCTTTCGGGCTTTGAGCGGATCAGGCTGGCTTACCCGATGCATGCTTCTTACCCGTCTTTTAAACTGGAGTACATATGAGCACCATCCACGTCGATGTGGTCAGCGCAGAAGAGTCGATCTTCTCAGGAGAAGCCAAGTTCGTGGCCCTGCCCGGAGAGACTGGCGAGCTGGGCATTCTGCCTGGTCACATTCCGCTGATCACCCGCATCAAGCCCGGTGCCGTTCGCATCGAAAAGGCCGAGGGTGGCGAGGAGTTTGTGTTTGTGGCGGGCGGCATTCTGGAAGTGCAGCCGCACTGCATCACGGTCTTGTCGGACACTGCCATTCGCGGCCATGATCTTGACGAAGCCAAGGCAAACGACGCCAAGAAATCGGCCGAGGAAGCCCTCAAGAATGCCAAGAGCGACATCGACCTGGCCAAGGCCACGTCAGAGCTTGCGGTCATGGCAGCCCAGATTGCTGCGCTGCGCAAGTACCGCCAGAAAAAGTGACCGATCTCCCTCGGGGATAGCACATTCAGCGAACAAAAAACCGGCTTGATGCCGGTTTTTTTATGGGCGGATCCCGAAACGCGCACAATGCACAAACCCGTTGATCAGACCTTCAGGCGAGCGTCCATGTCCTCCATTTTTGAAAGCCCGGATCTGGCACCAGAAGAAGTCGCAGCACGGCTGCTGGTTACAGCTTCTGCACTGGATGATCTGACACTGGGCGACGCAGCGAGGGTTGTGAACTATATGCGACCCAAACGCATACCGGCCGGCACCGTGTTTATCCAGGAGGGTGAAATCAAGCGCACAGACTACATGCTCCTGGTGCTTGAAGGTGACATGCGGGTGGAGAACGCAATACTGGGCCACCACGAGAGCATGGTGGTGAGCATTCTGGGGCCGGGGCATCTCATTGGCGAGATGGGCTTGCTCGATGGTTCCCCGCGCTCGGCAACGTGTACTGCCAACACCGACATGTATGCGGCCATTCTCAGCCGTACTGCCCTGATGCGCCTGCTCAAAGACGACCCTGCTGTGGGGGCCCGTTTGTTGCTGGCTATCTCGAAACGTTTGGCCGACCGTTTGAGGGAAACCACCCGAAAGCTGCGCACCTTTGCGCAAATGAACAAGGCGCTGCAGGAAGAATTGAACACGGTCATGAACAACCGCACTGCCGCAAGCTCGCGGCGGTGAGCAAGGCGAACCGCAAAGCACTCAAACCCGGACCACAGCGTCGGGAAGTTCATTGGCTCTCGGCGCACCTGCCGAGCTTGGAAAGTGCTGCACCAACAGTGACGAGACGGTCTCCAAAGCTTGGGTCAGGCCGCCCTCTACGTCACCATCGTGGAGCTGATGGCCGAGTTGGTCAACCAGCGTCTGCCAGAAAGCAGGTTCAACCCTTTCGTTCAGCCCGCGATCAGCCACGATATGGATGGTGTGTTCGGCCACCAGCAGGTAGATCAGAACCCCGTTGTTGTGCTGGGTATCCCAAACGCCCAAGCGCCCAAACCAACTGAGTGCCCGCTCGTGGCTCAAGGGGCGAACACAAGCGTCCGAGTCACAGCGCCAAAGATAAGACAAAGGCAAGGCGGCCTCAACGCAAAGGCGCAACTCCCCAGCATGAAGATGCTCACTCGCAGCAACGCGTTTCTCCAAGCGCTGAGCCATGTCATCGGGCACCCAGCGCCGCGTATCACTGGTGTCTAGCCAGCGGTGCTTCAGGATTCGCAGCAGTCGGTGCATTTCACCAACCCCCGGAGGCGCCACCGCCGCCAAAGTTGCCACCGCGTCCAGAACCAAAGCCGCCTGTTCGGCCTGACCCGCCGAAACCACCCCCACTACGACGGCCTCCCCAAGGGGACTTTCGTGATGAGCCCGAAGCGCTGGGCAGCATGTGCACGAAGGGGGCGGCCAGCATGGCCAGCAGCCCAGCGCCTATCGCCAACCACAACACCGCGGTCAACACCCAGGCAAGGCCACCGGCTGCGACGCCGGTGAGCAGCGTGCCCAACTTGTTGCCAAACAGGTTGCGCAGCATGGCCGCCCCCATGGGAACTGCGAAAGCCAGAAAAATCAACGCATCCCAGAGCGGAACCTCTGTGGCCAGCCCTTTGGCTGCTGCCTTGGCGGGCGGTGGCAGGGACTCCCCCTTGACCAGGGCAAATATCTGGCTCAAACCCGCCTTCAGACCGCCAGCGTAGTCGTTGCGACGAAAAGCAGGTGCGACCGACTCATCGATGATGCGCCGCGCAGCAAGGTCCGGAATGGCTCCCTCCAACGCCTTGCTGGTCGCAATGCGCATGCGCCGGTCATTCTTGGCAACCACAAAAAGCACCCCGTCGCCGACCTCGGACCTGCCCAGCTGCCAGGCATCACCCAGCCGTTGGGTGAAGTCGGCAATATCTTCCGCCTGGGTACTGGCCACCACAACCACCACCACTTGAGTTCCATGTTCGGACTCAAACCGGGCCAGGCTGTCTTCGATGGAACCCAACTCAGCCCCATTGAGCGTACCCGTCTGATCGATGACGCGCGCGGTCAAGGCAGGTACTGGCAGCAACTCCTGTGCTGACAGTGCAAAGCTCCAGAGCGCAAACAAGGCGCCTAGCAATCCATGGCGCCACCACAGAAGCCTCATGGCTTGCTGAAGTCCACTTTGGGTGGCGTGCTGATCGCTGCCTCATCTGCAACTTGGAAGCCTTCTTTGGGCTGGTAGCCGAGAACCATCGCTGTCAGGTTGCTGGGAAAACTTCGAGCCAGGACGTTGTAGGCCTGGATCGACTCGATGTAGCGGTTGCGGGCCACTGCGATCCGATTTTCAGTACCTTCCAGCTGAACACGGAGGTCGGAAAAGCCTTGGTTGGCCTTGAGGTTGGGGTATTGCTCGGCGACCACCATCAGCCGCGAGAGGGCGCTGCCCATCTGTCCCTGTGCCTGTTGAAAACGTTGCATGGCGGCGGGGTCGTTGACCATCTCAGGCGTCATCTGAACGGCGGTGGCCCGGGAGCGCGCTTCAATTACCTGGGTGAGGGTTTCTTGCTCAAAACTGGCTTCACCCTTGACCGTGGCCACCACGTTTTCAATCAGGTCGGCGCGCCGCTGGTACTGGTTGAGCACTTCAGACCAAGCCGCCTTGCTTCTTTCGTCAAGGCTTTGAAAATCGTTGTAGCCACAGCCCGAAAGCAGGCCCAACCACAGCACAGCCAAAACCGTGCGAAAACCCAACAAGTGAACAATTGCTTTCATGGAGCCTCCAGCGATCATCAATCAAAAAAACCCAGGGACAATTTCCCTTGTGTGTTGACTATAAGCGCGGCCGGTGTGCGGCCCGCAAACATCAAAAAGGCATCTTGTTGTGCTGAGATCGATTCACGGCTATGTGGCTGGAGCATCACACATGGGCATATCCGGGCGTTGGCAGAAGTCCGCCGCACAACGGCGGCACAATGCCGACATGCGCAAGAAAAAGATCCCCACGGGTACACCAGACGAAGTCGAGCATGCGTTCTACGAAGCGCTGCAACAGGCAGACATTGAGGGGTTGATGGCTTGCTGGGCCGAAGAGGAAGAGATCGTCTGTGTGCATCCGGGCGGGCCACGGATGATTGGTCCCGCAGCGGTGCGAACCGGATTTGAAGCCTTGTTTGCCAATGGCAGTGTCAAGGCCCATCCCGAGAAAATACAGCGGGTGGATGCCGGCAGTTGCTGCGTCCACAGCGTCATTGAGCGGGTACAGGTGGTCAGCAACGACGGTTTGCAAGATGCATGGGTGCTGGCCACCAATGTGTACGCGAAGACAACACATGGATGGCGATTGCTGGCGCACCATGCAAGCCCCGGCACCCGCACAGAGCCGGTCGAACTGTTGACCGCCCCATCTGTATTGCATTGAAATGTCAACGGCGGGCTGGATCGATCGCCCCCCCCGCTGGCTGCCAGGCGGGCACGCCCAGACCATCTGGGCAGCGCGCTTTGCCAGCCGATGGACACAAGGCAGGCCACGTTGGCTGCGTGAGCGCTGGACCACGCCCGACAGTGACTTCATCGATGTGGACTTCGCAGACCACACCAGCGAAGCCCGCAGTCCTTTGTTGGTGTTGTTCCACGGGCTGGAGGGCTCCTCGTCCAGCCAGTATGCCGAGGCTTTTGCAGACCTTGCTGCAGGATGGGGTTGGGCGTTTGCCGTACCCCACTTTCGAGGCTGCTCGGGGGAGTTGAACACCGCGCCCAGGGCATACCATTCTGGCGACCACGCCGAAATTGACTGGATACTTCGCCGGCTCCAGGCAAGTCAACCCGAGCGCCGTTGTCTTGCTGTCGGAATCTCTTTGGGTGGCAATGCACTGATGCGCTGGGCAGGTGAGCAGGGAGAAGCCGCCAGCGAGGTGGTGGGGGCGGTGGCCTCGGTGTGTTCTCCCCTGGATCTGATGGCCAGCGGCCAAGCCATGGGGAGAGGGTTCAACCGCTGGGTTTATACCCGCATGTTCCTGGCCTCCATGGTGCCCAAGGCGTTGCAGAAGCTTGAACAATACCCGGGTCTTTTCGATGCAGCGGCGCTGCTGGCTGCGCGCGACCTGTACAGCTTCGACAACGTGTTCACTGCCCCGTTGCACGGTTTCCGCGACACGCAAGACTACTGGACGCGAGCCTCCGCCAAACCGCTGCTGGGTGCTGTTCGAGTGCCGGCGCTGGCCCTCAACGCCATCAACGATCCCTTTGTACCCTCAACATCATTGCCGCAAGCCCGCGATATTTCGAGCCGTGTCACACTCTGGCAGCCACCACATGGCGGGCATGTGGGGTTCCCCGTCAGTTCCGCCAGGCTGGGTGGAACCCACGTCAGAGCCATGCCGCAGGCGGTTGGGCGATGGTTGCGCTCACAGTTGTGAAAGGACTGCTTCGTGGACTCCGTTGTTGCAGCGGCCATGGCGAAATGGCCCAACGTTCCGCACTGTTATGGCTGGCTGGGCCTGGACAGCCGAGGCCGCTGGTTCATGCGTGATGAGCGCAGCCAGAGAGCGGGTCCGTTTGCAGGACCCCACGGAACGGGCCACCCCGCGGCCAAAGGTTCGTTGCTGCAGCACGACAAGCTGATTGCGTTCATCCACCGGAACTACCTGGCGGATGCAAGCGGCCAGTGGTTCTTCCAGAATGGTCCGCAGCGGGTGTATGTCGAACTGGAGGTGGCACCCTGGATCTGGCGGCTGGCGCCAGATGGGGTGGTCAGCACACATTGCGGGCGCAAGGCGGGCGAGATCATGGAGAGCTTGCTGGACGAACAGGGTCGGCTGTTTCTGCACACCTCAGTGGGTCTGGGCCTTGTCCACACAGCCGACATGGTGCTGGCTGCAGAGCAACTGGAGCGTGGAGCGTGGCCGCCGCCCCAAGCGGTGAACGCTGGTGAATTGCCAGAACTTGGGGGGTTTGTGCTCAGTCCGGCGATGGCACAGGAGCGCACACAGAGCGCGCGACCTTGAAGCGCCCACAAAAAACCCCCCGGGTTGCCCGCAGGGGGTTTTGAGTCGGAGCCGTTGCAGCTCCAGCGCCTGAGCGACCTGAATGCGTGATGGAAGTCGCGCGCAGGCCAGGCAGCTTAGTAGCCGCCGCGGCCGCCGCCACCGCCGCCTTCACGACGGCCACCGCCACCGTAAGGGCTGCGGAAACCGCCGTCACCGCCACCACCAAAACCACC
>DAIOEI010000162.1:0-5749 GCA_036746335.1 Hydrogenophaga sp.
ATGGCGGCCAAGGAGTGCGTGAACCGCGCCTTCGAAGGCGGCCTGGCCGACGGCGTGATGTTCGAGCGCCGCATGTTCCACGCGCTTTTCGCCACCGACGACCAGAAAGAAGGCATGGACGCGTTCGTGAACAAGCGCAAGGCGGTTTTCAATCACGCTTGAGCAATGCCCTGACGCTCCGCCAATGCGCACAGGAGGCACAGCCGCCTGGGGGCTAACCCCGGCCGGCTCTGACGCCGCATTTTTCTCGCTATAATGCGCGTCTTTCGGCGATATAGCTCAGTTGGTTAGAGCGCAGCATTCATAATGCTGATGTCGGTGGTTCAAGTCCACCTATCGCCACCACATACCGAAAAAGCGGACCCCGGCAACGGCGTCCGCTTTTTGTTTGCCCGGCCCTTTTCCTGACCACCATGGCCCTCAAATCCACCATCTTCAAGGCGAACCTTCAGATTGCCGACATCGACCACGGCTACTACGCCGACCATGCGCTCACCCTGGCCCGCCATCCCAGCGAGACCGACGAACGCATGATGGTCCGGCTGGTGGCGATGGCGATCCACGCCCACGAACTGCAGAACACCTGCGGCGGTGACGGCACGCTGGCCTTCGGTGCCGGGCTGTCGGACCCGGACGACCCGGATGTGTCATTGACCGATTTCACCGGACGCAAGCGGATCTGGATCGAGGTCGGCCAGCCCGAAGACAAACCGGTGTCCAAGGCCTGTAGCAAGGCCGACGCGGTGATCCTCTACGCGTTTGGCTCGGCGGCCGACGTGTGGTGGCGCGGCATCGAGACCAAACTCACCCGGCTGGACAAGCTGCAGGTCTGGCGCCTGCCCACCGAGGTGGCGCCCGCGCTCGCGACCATGGCCGAGCGCAGCATGCAGCTGCAGGCCACGGTGCAGGAAGGCGCGCTCACGCTCAGCAGCACGCTGGGCAGCGTGCACATCGAGCCGATCCGCTGGAAATGAGCGCGGCCTGCCCTGGCGATGCCCCTGTACCATGCGAGGCATTGCTGCCAACCCGGCAAAGGCGGGGTGGGTCGCTGCTCTGCCCGGTCTGCGAAACCGGCGAGGCGACCCATTTCATGGCGGTGGGCGAGCGCGACTACTGGCGATGCTCGCAATGTGACAGCACCTTTCTGGACCCCGCCCAACGCCCCGGCCTGGAAGCCGAACACGCCGAATACCGCCTGCACCGCAACGACCCCCAAGACACGGGCTACCGCCAGCATCTGCAGCGGCTGTTGGTACCGCTGCTGGAACGGCTGCACCCTGGTGCAAACGGGCTGGACTACGGCTGCGGCCCGCAACCCGTGCTGGCAGCCATGCTGCAAGCCGCCGGTCACCCGACGGCGGTATACGACCCGTTTTTTGCGCCGGCGCCCGGTGTTCTGCAAACAACCTACGAATTCATCACCTGTACCGAAGTGGCGGAACACTTCCACCGCCCAGCCGCCGAGTTCCAGCGCTTGAATGCGCTGCTGCGCCCGGCTGGCTGGCTGGGTCTGATGACACGCCTGCAAACCGACGATGCCCGCTTTGCCCAGTGGCATTACCGGCGCGATCCGACCCATGTGGTGTTTTACCGCGCGAGCACCCTGCAGTGGCTGGCCGACCGCTACGGCTGGACTTGCGAGGTCATTGGGCCGAACGTGGCGCTTTTTCACAAACCGGCCTGAGCCGGGTTTCGGGTGGTGGCCTCAAGGCACCGTCCAGCGCGCCTGGTAAGCCCCGTCCGGGTCGTGCGCCTGCGCCTGGCGCTGCAAACTGAAGTGACGACCACCGCGCGGGTCGGTGCCCCGCCCGGCGATGTAGAGCCAATTGCCCTGGTTGCTACAGACATCAAAGTCGATCAGCTGTGACTCGAACCAGGCCGCCCCCGCCCGCCAGTCGCAGGCCAATTCGTGAATGAGGTAGCTGGCAACGATCTGGCGCATGCGGTTGGAGAGGTAACCGGTGGCTGCCAGCTCCTTCATGCCGGCATCCACCAGCGGCTCGCCGGTGCGACCGCCACACCAGCGCTCAAACGCCGCCTTGTTGTGCGGCGGGTTGGCATGACCCGGCAGGCTCGACAGGCCTTGCGCCCGGAACAGGCTCACGCCGAAGCGCCGGTGCATGAATCGGAAATGATCGCGCCACAAAAGCTCGAACCACAACCAATAGGTGCCGTCATTGGCGCCCTGCTCGGCTTCGTGTAGCTGCAAGGCAGCATATACGGTGCGCGGCGAGAGGGTGCCCTGCGCCAGCCAGAGCGACCACTTGCTGGACGAGGCCCAGTCTGACAAGGCATTGCGGGTGGCCTTGTAGTGGCCTGGGCGGTCGGTGCTCAGGTAGTGCCGCAGGTGTGCCAGCGCCGCGCCCTCGGAGCCGGGCAGCTCGTGTCGCGGCAGCAGGGTTTCACGCAGGCCAAGGCTTGGCTGCGAAGGTGCAACATCGGTACTACCCCGTCCATCCGGTGGTGGTTTGGGCAGACCCGCTGGCCAGGCTGGCCAGGTTTCTGGCTCGTCCAGTGGTGCGCGGGGCCGGCAACCTGCCCGCTCCACCCCCTGGCGGAAGGCGGTGAAAACGGTGGGCACATCGCTTGTGGGCCAGGGCAGATCGTCGGGATGCAAGAGACTGGATTGCCAGACGGCTTCAACCACGATGCCCTGTGCACGCAACCACGCCACCTCGGCCTGCTCTTCGGGTGCTGCAATGTCTTCACACACCAGGCCACAGGCCGACACGCTGCGCGCCAAGCCAAGCAGCTCCTCCACAGAAGCCAGGTGCATGAGCCCGCTGCCCTTTTGCCACAACCGCCGCGCCAGGGCACGGAGCGCGTCTGCGCGCCACCGTCGCCGGTGCCAGCCTACGCGCTCAAAGCCCCAGCCCGTTGTACCCGCGAGCGACGAACCATCGACCACCACAGGCAGCAAAGACGCACCCAGCCTGTCCGCCAACTGCAGCGCGCGCGCCAGGGCAACCGCATCATGCAAGCGCAGGTCGGTACGAAACCAATAGATGAGCACGGGCTGTTGTGACATACGTACGGCTAAAAGAGATCCAGTTGGCCAGGTATGGAAAGACTCGCATCGGCCTTTAGCGCCCGACCGGTGTGCTCGCTTCGATACATCCGCGAGGCATGTTTGCGCACGATCTCAGGCTCCAGGGCTTTGACCTCGGGCGCCGAACGCACCGCATAGAACCGGGTTTTGGCAGCGCGCACAGCGGTTTCGTAATCCACCAGCGGCTCCGCAATGTCCTGCCCCACCTCGACTGCACAGCGGCGCTGGACGGCCATCGGCATGCGCCAAGGCTCAAAAAGCCAGGTATCAGGCACCCGCCGCATGGCGGGCAGCCAACGACGCACGAACCGGCCTGAGGGGTCCAGTTCCTGCGCCTGTTTGATGGGGTTGTAAATGCGTGTGGTGTTGATACCGGTGGTGCCGCTTTGCATCTGCAGTTGGCTCCAGTGGATGCCGGGTTCGTAGTCCACAAATTGCTTGGCCAGCCACAAGCCCACAGGGCGCCAATGCAGCCAGAGTGGGTAGGCAGCCACCGAGACCAGCATGGCGCGCATACGGAAGTTGAGCCAGCCCGTCTCGCGCAACATGGCGACGCAGGCGTCCACCAGCGGCCAGCCGGTACGCCCTTGTTGCAAGGCCAGCAAGCGGGCTTCGCTGTGGTCGCTTTCGCGCAAGCCGTCGTATCCGCGGTGCAGATTGCGCCATTCCAGTTCGGGCTCGGTTTCGAGTTTCTGGATGAAATGGCAGTGCCAGGCCAGGCGCTGGGCAAAAGCCTGCAGGCCGCGGCGCTGCTGCTCGGCCTGCGGAGGCAGGCCCGCCAGCTGCATTTGCGTCGCCTGCTCGACCTCGCGCAGGCTCAGGCAACCCCAGGTCAGATAAGGCGACAGGCGCGAGCAGGCCACTGCCGCTGTGTCCGGAGACGAAATGCCACCCCGGTAGCGCTGGCTGCGATGCGCCAGAAAGGCCTGCAGCACCGACAGTGCAGCCTCCCGCCCGCCGCGCTGCCGCGCCGGTGCGTCTGCGCCAGCCATGCCCAGCGCTGCTTGCCAGGCGTCCAGCTTCCACTCCTTTGCGGCCCATGGCTCTGCCCCGATGCACTGCGCCCTGGGTGCGACGCATTGAGGCTGCATCACAAACGATTCGCGCTGTGCCCCCCAGCCATCTCGGCTGCGAAGCCGCCGCACCACCGCAAACTGGGCATGCTCCCGCCACCGAACCCCGCGCTGCGTGCACCACTGCGCCACCGCCCGGTCGCGCCGATAAGACAAGGCGTTGCCCGTCTCCTGATGCGAGTGCAATTCCGCGAACGGGCTGGCCTGGTAGATGCGGTCCAGCACCTCGGGCACCTCTCCCTGATGCACATGGAGCTGCGTGCCGATCCCCCTGAGCTGGGCATCCAGGTCGCGCGCCGATTCCAGCGCAAAGCCCAATTGGCGCACCGATGCGTCGGGCGCCTGCCACAGCGATGGCTCCAACACCCACAGGCACCGCACCCGGCCGTAGCGTGCAGCGGAGCTCAGCGCGGCATGATCGTGCACACGCAAATCCCGCTTGAACCAGACGAGTATCTCGTTTGTCATAGACAAAACGGATTTTGCACCCTAAGCTTTATCCCTGTGCTCCGAGACCCTCCGGTGGTCAACGCGTTTAGCTGGCGGCCTCTGATGGGTTCCCATCAACACCAGGAAAGTCCCATGTCGCTCTTCAATATCCTCCCGGGCTTCCAGAAGACACCGCCAGGCCTGGAGCGCGCGATTTTGCGGCGCCTGCCCCGTGTGCTGTGGGTCGGCACCTTGCTACTTGCCTTGTGCGCCCTGTTGGCGCGTTGGCTGCCCTGGGACGGGGGCGATGCAGCGGTCTTCACGCGCCTGACCACGATCGATATCTGGCTGATCAGCCTGGTGGTGTTGCATTGGACAGTGGTGCTGACGGTGGCCATCGGGGCCTTCATCGTGATGGTGATGAAAGGTCCAGCCTATGTGGCCGATGCTTACCCACTGTCCCACGCTGACCGGCCCGCACCGACCGACACGCCACCCCGGAGCCTGTGAACGCGGGCACGCCCAGCGCTGCGCGCCCACGAACAGGTGCTTGTGGCAACAGGCCGTCCAAGGCGCATGAGACAATCAAGGCGCTCGAAATCCGGGCCCTTGTATTCCTACAGCCTCTGGATGGACACCATGAACCGCTGCAACACCTTTTTCACAAACGCCGAACCCCAAGCCAAGTTCCGGCTGCGTGATCGTCTTGTATTGATCGCGGCCACGCTGGTCGGCACCGCGGCTTTTGCGCAGTCCGATACCGTGCGCCCTTTTCCGCCCGATGCGCTGAGGGGAACCCTGGTGGTGACGCAGCCACCGCTGATCAGCATCGACGGGGAAAGTACCCAGTTGTCGCCCGGCGCACGCATTCTGGACACCCACAACCGCGTTGTACCTGCTGGCCACCTGGTCAACCAATCGCTGACGGTGAACTACACCCGGGAGCAACTGGGGCTGGTGCACCAGGTCTGGGTCCTTCGCCCAGAAGAAGCGGCGCTCAAGCGCAAGCGGGCCGGCGAATAAACCCCAACAACAGCAAAGTCCCCAGCCAGGCGCACCGCGGAACCGGCTTCGCCGGGCCGCCAGTGTGGTCCCCCTCCCAGGGGGAAGCCGCGCAGCGGCGCAGGGGGTAGACCATATGTCCAAAAAAGTCTTTATCAAAACCTTCGGCTGCCAGATGAACGAGTACGACTCGGAC
>DAIOEI010000163.1:0-5742 GCA_036746335.1 Hydrogenophaga sp.
CGTGCCGGGCCAGCCCATGCGCTCGGCCAGCAAGGCGGCGGCCAGGGCGCCGAACTGTTCCTGGTGCGAGGTCACGGCCGTCCAGCCACGCGCCTTGGCGCGCCGCGCCAGGCTGGCGACAAAACGCTCCATGTCAAAAAAGGCCAGGCGGACGTTGCTGGGAAAGGCAAACAGGTCAAAACCCGCTTCATCCAGGCCGATGCCCGTGTCTTTCGCCAGTTGGCGGTGGGCGATGGCGTCCCAGTCGTGGTTGAACAGCACCAAGGTGCGAGAAGCGTTGGGCATAGAAAAACAATGCTAGCGGCAATACGCCGGAGGGTAACGGATGGGCGCCTGGCGCCCAGAGAAGCCGTTGGCTCCAGCGACCCCCAACGCTCAGTCGTTCGGCGGCCGGATTTCTTTCACGCAGCGCTCAAGAAGGCAGCAAACGCAGCAATTGACCGTTGCGGTCGTCGGTGAGCAGGTAGATGAATCCGTCAGGACCTTCGCGCACGTCGCGCACACGCTGGTTCAGATCGGGCAGCAGTCGCTCCTCGCTCACCACGCGGGTGCCGTCCAGTTTCAGGCGGGCCAGGTAGCGAAACTTCAGCGAGCCCACCAGCAGGCTGCCTTTCCAGGCGGCGCCATAGCGGTCGCTGCGCACAAAGGCCATGCCCGAGGGCGCGATGGACGGCGTCCATTGGTGCAGGGGTTGCTCCAGGCCGGCCTTGGCGGTGATGCCGTCACCGATCTGGCTGCCCCCGTAGTTCACACCGTAGGTGATGACCGGCCAGCCGTGGTTCTTGCCCGGTTGCGGGCGGTTGAGTTCGTCGCCACCTTGAGGGCCGTGCTCGGTGGTCCAGAGCTGGCCGTCGGGGCCGATGGCGGCACCCTGGATGTTGCGGTGCCCCAGGCTCCAGATCTCGGGCAAGGCCCCAGGCCGCCCCACAAAGGGGTTGTCGGGCGGCGCGCTGCCGTCTGGGCGAAGGCGCACCACCTTGCCGTGGTGCGTGTCCAGGGTTTGCGCGTCGTCCATGCGGTGGTAGCGGTCGCCCAGGCCCATAAAAAGGTGGCCATCGGGCGCCTGCGCAATGCGGCAGCCAAAGTGCAGCCGGCCGCTGGTTTTGGGCTGCTGGCTGAACAGCACCTGAACCGCCTCCAGGCCGCTGGCATCGGGCGAGAGCTGGGCGCTGGCCAGCGCGGTGGAATTGCCGTTGCCCGAGGCGGCGGGCTCGGCGTAACAAAAGTAGATGCGGCGGTTGTTAGCGAAGTCGCGGTCGGTGACCACGTCGAGCAAGCCGCCCTGCCCGGCTGCGTCTACCGCAGGCACGCCCGCCAGCGGTGCGCTGAGCCGACCGTCTGGCCCGACCACCCGCATGCGACCCGGGCGCTCGGTCACCAGCATGCGCCCGCCGCCGATGAACGCCACGGCCCAGGGGTTTTGCAAGCCGCTGGCCACCAGTTCGGTGCGCGGGCCAGCGGCGTGTGCGTTGCTGGTCACCACCACCAAACCGCCCAGCGCGGCGGCAGCCATCAGGCTCCGCAAGGGGGAAAAGACCCGAGCCGCGTCGCCGGGGCAGACGCTGGTTCGGGCGATACAACAGGCTGAAGAGACGGGGACGGACATTCGGAACTCCATGTGGTCAAAGACTTCAGAGCCACCCCGGTGGTCAGTGGTTCCTGGACACTTCAGGACCCAAACGGTCGAACGCCAAACAGCCAGGCGTGTGCCCAGACGACGAACACAACATACAGCACCAAACCGCCCACCAGAGCCATCAGGTCGTTGAGCTTGCCAGCGGGGAGCACCGGCACCGTGCGCGTCAGGCCCGCCGCCGCGCGGCGCTTGAGCGAAATGCGGTCGGCCACCGCCCAGGCCAGGAAGCTGCCAAACAGCAACACATCGGCCAGGCTGCCATTGGCCAGCAAATGGGCCAGCGCCCAGAGCTTGACGGCCACCAGCATCGGGTGTTTGGCAGCGCGCTGGATGCGCCCCGGCAGATACGCCGCCAGCAGCAGCACAAACACCGGCAGCATCAGCAAGGCATTGAGGTGGCGCATGGCGGCGGGCGGCTGGTAGAGCAACACCGGTGCCTCGCGCGCCAGCCCGTAGCCCCAGACGATCAAGACCAATCCGACCAAAGACACCAGGGAATAGGCCCCCTTGAACGCCCCCTCACCCATCTGGACCGCCCAGCGGTCGCGCCCCTGGGGCGAGACGATGGACACCATGTGAACACCCAGGAACAACACCAGACCCAGCATCAGCCACGCCATACCGACCTCCTTGGAATATTGGCCACCAAACAACCGAGCGCTACCGGCATCGGTCAGCGCCACTGCCCGCACTCTACAGCGGCTGACCGTTTCTTGCGCGCAACCAGTCGGGCGCGTCTTGCCAGCACACCGGGCGCAGAAAGCGGTCGAGGGCCGCGTCGCCCAGGGCGGTGTACATGGGACTGGTGCTGGCTGGCCAGGGGCCGCCGTGCTGCTGGGCCGCACCGATGGCCATGCCGGTGGGCACACCCGAAAAGAGCACCCGACCCGCCACGGCCGTGGCAGCACGCACCAGAGCATGGTGTTCGGGCGTGTCTTCGTCCACCCCCCACAGCGTGACGGTGAGGCTGCCCCCCACAGCCTCCAGCACCTCGACCACCTCTGCCAGGGATGCCGCACGCACCACCAGCAGGACCGGGCCAAAAACCTCCTCGCGCAACCCGGGCCGTTCGATGAAACGCTGGGCACTCACCTGCAACAACTGAACCCCGGGCCCTTCGGCAGAAGGTTTTTGCTGCATCAGAGACAGCGCCTCCAGGTCCATCCAGTTGCGCACACCGGCCTCGAACGCACTGCGGATGGCGCTGGACAACATGGCATGCGGCCGCAAGGCCCCCATGGAACGCAACAACACGGGCAGGAAATCTTCGGTCTGAGGGCCGTCGATCAACACAAGCACCCCGGGGTTGGTCCCGTATTGGCCACTGCCCAGCGCCACCGAATTGGCCAGTGTGGCCGCCAGTTCGGGGCCACGCTGGTGAAGCACCGCGGGCAGGGCCACCACCGGGTTGACCGCACTGAGTCCGCCATAAAAAGGGATGGGCCGGGGGCGGGCATTGGCCAGCGCCCACAAGGCCTGGCCCCCCGGGCGGGAGCCGGTGAAGGTGCAAGCGGCCAGCTGCGGGTGGCTCACGAGCGCGGCACCCAGCTCTTCTTCAGCGCCCTGCACAAAACCGATGAGCCCGGCCGGCAGCGACAGCGCATGCAGAACCTGCCGCACCACTTCCACATACTGCTTGAACAGCCCGGGATGCCCCGGATGCGCCTTGACCACCACCGAGCAGCCGGCGGCCAGTGCGCTGGCGGTGTCGCTGCCCAGCGCCGACAGCAGAAACGGGAACGGGTTGGCCGCGAACACCCCGACCGGCCCCAGCGGCACCCGCAGGCGCCGCATGGCCGGATGCCCATAAGGCGCGACGGCCACCAGCGCAGGATCATCTACATGCGCAAACACCGCGCCGTGTTCGACCAGATCGGCCAGCCGCTCCCACTGGTACACACAACGGTCCAGCTCCCCGGCCAGGCGAATGGCGCCCAGGGCGGTTTCCAGGTCGGCCCAGGCCATCAGCTGGGCGCGGTTGAGGTTCAGCGCCTGCGCGATGGCCCGCAGCAGACGCGCCCGGTCATACGCCGCACTGCCGCTCCACTGTTCAAACGCCTGCGCCGCCGCACGCACTGCCTGGTCCACATCGGCCTGCGTGGAGGCAGGCCAGGGGTGGCCACGCGCCTGGCCGGTTCGTGCCTGGGTGGACTGCAGGGTACCCATGGCTCAAGCGCCAATCCAGGCCGCGAGGCCACCCTCGGGCTCAAAACGCTGCCCATTGAACCGCAAGCGGGTCGGGCCAGACCAGACCGGCTGGCACACGCTGTGCCGGGGATCTCCGGGGTAACAAATGACGCGCGCTCCGTCTTCGTCAAACGGTTCCGGCTCGATCAGCGGTGGCTTGCGCTGGCCGGCAAATGAAAGCGCCTGTGCCACCGAAGCGAAAGGCAGCAATTCGGCCAGGCTCATGATCTGAGGCGGCGCCAGGTCAATGACCCCGGCCGCCAGTTGACGCAGCGCCTGAGCGGGTGAGACCCAGAGGACTTCGGTGGTCTCGTGGTCGTCGTGAACCGCATGCTGGTGGTCCGGTGCGGGCGCCACGAAGAAACGGGTGTCAAAGCGTTTGCGTGTGACCGAAGGTTGGCGCGGCGTGATCCAGCGCGACCAGGGTCGAAGTTGCGACGGCTCCAGGCAAAGCCCACATTCTTCTTGCGTCTCGCGCCAGGCGGCCACGTGCAGGCCCCAGGCCAGCGACGGCAACAGCTCGGGCTCACCCAGCGCGAGCGCCAGTTCGGCCGCGTCGGCAGACCAGCCCGGCAGGCGAGCCAGGGCGTCGCCCGGGTCGAGCTTGCCACCGGGAAACACGTGGGCACCGCCGAGCTCGCCCGATTGCGCGTGGCGACGCAACAGCAGGACCTGCAGACCATCGGGCTGATCGCGCAACACCATCACCGTGGCCGAGGGCAAGGGTGTGGTCTCGACCGCATCGAGGTGGATCTTCAGAGCCATGGTGGCAACGCAATGCGTCTTCAGGCACCGGTCGGCGCCGGTTCGGGAGCTTCGGCTGGCGGCGTGGGCACGGAATTGGTCGACACTGAAGCCCCGGGTGTCCAGCGGAAGAACATCGGATAGACCTTCTCGACCACAGGCCCGTTGAAGTCCCAGGCCTTGCACTGGCCCAGGTGCATCGGCGGGCGACCGTCGGCGGGGGGCGCAAACGAGGCGGAGCGGGTCTGGAACGCGGCGGTGGCCAGGTTGAACAGCAGTTCGCGCAAATGCGTGCAGCCGACCACGCCGCCCAGGTGGCGCTCGATGGTCTTGCGCCAGCCGCGCCCCAGGGTCTCACCGATCAGGCCCTGCATGGGTGGCATGGCCTGGGGGCAGGGGTCGTGGGGGTGGGCGTCCATGCAGACCGCGATGTCGCGGATGAGCATCTGGTCGTCCACGGTGACGCGCACGCTCATGTGGTGAATGGCTTCATGGGGCGCCCACTCGCCTTCGCCTTCGATCTCGAACGCGTGGGGTTTGCTGTCGTGCAGCTCGCCTTCAATGTCCCACAGGCCGTCATCGCGCAGGAATCCACGGTACACCACACGGCGGGTGTGCATCGGGCGGCGGGCTTGAGGTGTTGGCAAGGGCAAAGCGAGATCTCCAATCAAACAGCCTTGCATTTTCCCCGATAGAACCACTGTGATGGCGCGGAAAAAGACCGGGAAAAGGGTCCGCTTTCCAGCGGAAGCACCGCCACTGTCACCGGTGCGTCAAGACACTTGCAACGCCTGCGCGTGGTGGCGAAGGTGGTCATCGATGAAGGTGCTGATGAAGTAGTAACCGTGGTCGTAGCCCGCATGGCGGCGAAGTGTCAGCGGCTGGCCCGCCTGCGCGCAGGCGGCCTCGAAGGCTTCGGGGTACAGCTGTTCGGCCAGGAATTTGTCGGCCAGGCCCTGATCGATCAGGATGCCGCCGGGGTACGGCGCGGTCTTCTGGGCGGCCATGAGCAGGCAGGCATCGTGGTCCACCCAGGTGCTTTCGTCTTGCCCCAGGTAGCCGGTGAAGGCCTTGTGTCCCCAGGGGCATCGGGTGGGGGCGCAGATGGGAGCGAGGGCCGAAACGCTGCGGAACACGCCGGGGTGGCGCAGGGCCAGCGTGAGCGCGCCGTGGCC
>DAIOEI010000164.1:0-3681 GCA_036746335.1 Hydrogenophaga sp.
TGGGTGGGCCGGCCCACGGCCGAACTCAAGCGCGCTTACCACGAGATGCGCGCCGCGCACGAGGCGTTGAAGCGCACCCAGCAGCAGCTGCTGCATTCGGAGAAGATGGCTTCCCTCGGCCAGCTGGTGGCCGGTGTAGCGCATGAGCTGAACAACCCGATCAGCTTCGTGCTGGGCAACGTGCACGCTTTGCGCAAGTACTGCGACCGGCTGCAGACCTACATGGCCGCGCTGCACGCGCACGAGCCCGAACCGGCGCTGCAGGCGCTGCGACAGCAGCTGCGCATCGAACACCTGATGGCCGATCTGCCCTCGCTGATCGAGGGCACGCTGGAAGGCGCGCAGCGCACCGCCGACATCGTTCATGGCCTCAAGCGCTTTTCGGCCATGGACCCCGAAGAGCGCTCGCCCGTCAACCTGGTGGAGGTGATTGATCGCGCCATCCACTGGGTGCAGAAAGGCCGACCGACCCCGGTGGATGTGCGCTGGCAGCCCGGTGCGCCCTGCACCGTGATGGGCAGTGCCGGGCAGCTGCAGCAGGTGATGATGAACCTGCTGCAGAACGCGCTGGATGCCCTGTCGACGCTGGCCAGACCGATGGTCCGGGTCGAGATGGGCTGCACCGGCGACACCGCACACCCCACCGTGCGCGTGACTGTGCGCGACAACGGCCCCGGCATTCCGCCCGACCACCTGCTGCGCATCTTCGACCCCTTCTTCACCACCAAGCCGGTGGGCAAGGGCACCGGCCTGGGTCTGTCGATCAGCTACGGTATCGTCGAACAGCACGGCGGCCACCTGAGCGCACGCAACGCCGAGGGCGGCGGTGCCGAGTTCGTGCTGGAGCTGCCAAGGGCCTGAGCGCAGCCAGCGGTGACAATCCCGTCATGGATTTGTTCATTGTTTCGCTGGCCTCCCTGTTCGCCGGTTTCGTCGATTCGATCGTGGGCGGCGGCGGGCTGATCCTGGCGCCCACGCTGTTCGCGGTCTTTCCCCACACCCACCCGGCCACGCTCTTTGGCGTGAACAAGAGCGCGTCCATCTGGGGCACAGGGGCGGCGGCCTGGCAGTACGCGCAGCGCGTGAAGATGCCCTGGGCCTCGCTGCTGCCGGCGGTGGCGGTGTGTTTTGCGGGCGCCATGGCGGGGGCCTGGACGGTGACTATCATCTCGCCCGAGTTCCTGCGCAAGTCGCTGCCGCTCATCTTGCTGCTGGTGCTGGGCTACACCCTGGTGCGCAAAGACCTGGGCCGCCACCACGCGCCGCGCCTGAGCGCCCGGGGCGAGATGTGGGCCGCCTGCACCCTGGGCGGGGTCATCGGCTTTTACGACGGCTTCTTCGGCCCCGGCACCGGCAGCTTCTTCGTGTTCCTGTTCGTTCGCTGGCTCGGTTTTGATTTTCTGCACGCCAGCGCCAGTGCCAAGCTGCTCAACACCGCGTCCAACCTGGCGGCGCTGATCCTGTTCACCAGCAAGGGCCACATCTGGTGGCATTTTGTGTTGCCCCTGGCCGCCGCCAACGTGGTGGGCAGCCTGCTGGGCACACGCTTGGCGCTCAAGCACGGCAGCGGCTTTGTGCGCATCGCGTTCATCTTGGTCGTCACTGCCCTGATCCTGAAGACCAGCTACGACGCCTGGTTGCGCTAGTTCTGCACGCCCTCTGGCGGCCAAGGCAATGCGCTGGCCTTGAGCGGTGTTGCGATGGGTGCAGATGCCTGGCCGCGCTGAACGGCCTTGAGGTCCATCGGGTCCGGGTACTGGTCCATCAACAGATAGTCAAATACCCTGCGCGCAATTGGCGCCGCATGCGTCGCACCAAACCCGGCGTTCTCCACGATCACCGCCAAGGCCACGGTGGGCTGATCGATGGGTGCGAACGCGACATACAGGGAATGGTCCCGCTGATGTTCTTCCAGCTTTTCGGCATCGTAGCGGTCTTTCTGGCCGATGGTCACAGCCTGTGCGGTTCCCGTCTTGCCACCGCTGAGGTAACCTGCGCCGGCAAATGCGCGGGCCGATGTGCCTTCCGTCGTGACCGCATGCATCGCTCGCAAGATGGACTGTACGTTTTGGCGCTGGTAGCCCAGATTGACACCCACGGACTGGGTCGGAAAAGTGCGCTGCCGTGTGCTGGCGTCTTCCACGGCAAGCACCAGATGGGGCGTGTGTTTGACGCCCTGATTGGCCAAGGTGGCCATGGCATGGGCCAATTGCAGCATGGTGAAGTTGTTGTAGCCCTGCCCGATGCCCACCGAGATCGTCTCTCCTGCATACCAGCGTTGTTGCTCGGGGCGCTTGTAGGTCTCGCGCTTCCAGGCCTGGCTGGGCAACACGCCACGCAACTCACCGCGCAAATCAATACCGGTGATCTGACCGAAACCCAAGGGCTTCATGAAGTCGTGAATCAGATCCACACCCATCTCGTTGGCCAGCGAGTAATAGTAGGCGTTGCTCGACTTGACAATGCTGTGATGCAGGTTGGTCGGCCCGGTGGGATGACCTCGGAAGCGGTGTGTGCCCAGCATCCAGAAGCCAGGGTCGTTGATCACCGTCTTGGCATCGCGTTTGCCGGTTTCCAATGCGGCCAGCGCCATGAAGGGCTTGTAGGTGGACCCGGGCGGATAGGTCCCCCGCAAGGCGCGGTTGAGCAAGGGTTTGTCAACCGACTCGTTGAGCGCCTTCCAGTTTTCGACATCAATGCCTTCGACAAACAGGTTGGGATCGAACGTGGGCTTGGAGACAAACGCCAGAACTTCGCCGTTACGCGGGTCGATGGCCACCAGCGCGCCACGCCGTTGGCCGAACATGTCTTCCACCAACTTCTGAAGCATCACGTCGATGCTCAGGATCACCGTGTTGCCGGCAATCGCGGGCGTCTGCTCCAGCGAGCGCACGGCACGACCGCTGGCCGATGTTTCCACCCGCTCGAACCCGGTGGTGCCGTGCAGCGCCTTCTCATAGCTTTGCTCTGCACCGAGTTTGCCGATGTGGTCGGTGCCCCGGTAGTTGGCCTGTTCGGCCTCCGGCCAATCTTCAATCGCTTCTTTCTCGCGTTGATTGATGCGTCCGATATAGCCCACCGCATGGCTGGCCACCTCGCCGTTGGGATAGCTGCGCAACAAGCGTGCTCGCACGTCCACGCCGGGAAAGCGATAACGCTGGGCGGTAAAGCGGGCGACCTCTTCATCGCTCAGGCGTGTGCGAATCGGCAGGGAGTCAAACCGTCGGGACTCCTCACGCAACTTGCGAAACCGCCGCCGGTCGCGTGGCGTGATCTCCACCAGTTCCGCCACCGCGTCGATGGTGGCCTCCAGGTCTTTCACTTTGGAGGGTGTGATCTCCAGGGTGTAGGCCGCATAGTTGGTGGCCAGCACCCGTCCATGGCGATCCAGGATCTGGCCCCGGTTGGGGACCACCGGCAACACAGCCGTGCGGTTGCTTTCGGCCTGCGAGAGCAGCGCTTCATGCCGTACGACCTGCAGGTAGACCATGCGTGCCGCCAATATGCCGAAGGCCAGCAAAACCAACAGCCCGGCCACCAGAACCCGGGTGCGGAACTGAGCCAGATCGGCCTCGATATTGCGCAGTTCGGTCAAGGGACAGGCCCCCACACTCCGCCGCTGCGCGGGTCGTTGCCCCCCAGGGGGGCTGCTTCGCCTTGGGGCTGCCCGGCGCCGAAACT
>DAIOEI010000164.1:3781-5729 GCA_036746335.1 Hydrogenophaga sp.
TTCGCCTTGGGGCTGCCCGGCGCCGAAACTTACCCGGCGCGAGATGTATTCACGCCAGGATGCGGTGGGACCGGCTCTGCCGGGCCACTCGCATCGCCCCCCTCCCAAGAGGGTGACGCGGAAGGTGGCGCGGGGAGTGTTCATAGAGGCCTGTTGTCGTCAGGGTCTGGTGCTCGGCGCTGAGGTGCCAGCAACACGACACTCAATAGCGGCCAGAGCGCTGCCTCCGTCACCGGCGCCAAAAAAAACAGCCAGCCAGGGAAGCTGCCACCCGCAGCCATTCGAACCAGCAAGTCCAGCAGGTGCACGGCCAACAACAAGGGGAACAACTGAATGGCTTGAATGGGCACAGGGAACCACAGCAGGCGCCTGTGCATGGTGATCGCAAAGAACCCCAGCACGGTGTAGGCCAGCGCGTGCTGCCCCAGGAGCGCACCTTGTTGCACGTCCATGGACAGTCCAAACACAAACGCCACCCCCACCCCAATGCGCAGTGGTTGGTGCACGCTCCAGAACACAAGAGTCAGGGCCAACAAATCAGGCACCCAGGCAGCCCTTCCCCACAAACCCATGTTCATGACCATGTTCAGGACCAGCGCACCGAGCAGACTGGCCCAGATGAAAACCGGGTTGGCGGGCAGCAGCAGCTGTTGGCCAGGGCGCATGATCATGACGCACCCTCCGATTGCGGCTTGGGCAGCGGCTGTGCGTCTGCGCCATCCCGTTTGGCCCCATCCACAGGCTCCAACACCAGCACATGCAGCGCGCCATGCACACGGGCCAGCGGCTTGCCCAGGATGCGACTGAAAGCCGACTCGCCCTGCGGACCTACATACGTCACCCTGGCCACGGGCAAACCTGGCGGATACACGCCGTCGATTCCACTGGTGGCAAGCAGATCGCCTTCCGCAATATCCACGTCCGCCAAGGTGTATCGCAGCTCCAGCGCGTCGCCATCGGGCCCGGCCCGACCGAATGCCACGCTGCGCACGCCCGTGCGCGTGTTCAAAACCGGGATCGCCTGATCCCGATCGATCACCAGCGTGACCTCCGACAGCAGCGGATAGACCCGCGATACCTGTCCGAACACGCCCTGGTCGTCAATGACGGATGCACCGGCCTGTATCCCGTGCGTCTGGCCGCGGTCGATCATCACCCGGCGGGCAAACGGATCGGCTGCCGCGTACAACACCTGTGCACCAACAGCAGGGGTGGCAATCCGGCCACGCATGTCCAACAGTTCCCGCAGACGCTGGTTTTCCAACGTCAGTTGCTCCACCTGTAAGGCCCGCAAAGACTGCTCGGCCAGACGCCGGGCAGCATCGTCGTGCTGTTGCTGGGCTGCATGCAGGCCCCTGAAGTACGCGCCGACGTTTTGAGCCGTCTGTACCGGTTGCAGCACCAACCATTGAAGCGGATACAGCACCGTGGACAAGGCGCTGCGGACAGGCGCAACCATGTTAAAGCGCTGATCAGCCACCATGAGAAACAAGGCCAACGCGCTGAACACCATCAGCTTGGACAAAGCCGAGGGCCCCTGCTTGAAGAAGGGAGGCGGGGTTCGATCCAGTGTGCCCAGTGACATGACGGATGGGCAGTCTGAGCAGCTTTATGCGGCCTGAAGGCGGCCAGGCGCTTATTCGCTGGTGAAGATGGTGCCCAGGCGCTCCATGCGCTCCAGAGCCATGCCGCAGCCGCGCACCACACAGGTCAGCGGCTCCTCGGCCACCAGCACCGGAAGGCCAGTTTCTTCGGCCAGCAAGCGGTCCAGATCGCGCAGCAGCGCACCGCCACCGGTCAGCATCATGCCGCGCTCGGCGATGTCGGCGCCCAGCTCGGGCGGCGTGTTTTCCAGCGCGGTTTTGACGGCCGCCACAATGCTGTTGAGCGGGTCGGTCAGGGCTTCCAGGATTTCGTTGCTGGAGATGGTGAAGCTGCGCGGCACGCC
>DAIOEI010000165.1:0-5715 GCA_036746335.1 Hydrogenophaga sp.
CCGGTGCGGTGCACCAACAGGCCCGGCGGTTTGTCCACGGCTGCAAGATAATCGTTTCGATACAGGATTTTCAGCATGTTGTTTTTATTGTCCCCCGCCAAGGCGCTCGATTACGAGACACCTGCCCACGTCAAGACCCATACGCAGCCCTTGTTTGTGCCGCAGGCAACTGAGCTGATCGGGGTGCTGCGCGCACAAACGCCACAACAGGTGGCCGATTTGATGGATTTGTCGGACCCGCTGGCGGGTTTGAACGTGGCGCGCTATCAGGCATGGCAGCCCCGGTTTAGCGCCAAAAATTCCAAGCAAGCGGTGCTGGCCTTTGATGGTGATGTGTACGGCGGTCTGGCGGCGCAGACGCTGAACGACGACGAACTTGCCTGGCTGCAGGATCATGTGTGCATTCTGAGCGGGCTATACGGCGTGCTGCGGCCGCTGGACTGGATGCAGCCCTACAGGTTGGAGATGGGCACGCGCCTGGCCACACCCAAGGGGCGCAACCTTTACCAGTTCTGGGGAAGTCAGATCGCCGAGTACCTGAACGAACGCGCCCGGGCCGACAAAACACCGGTGGTGGTCAATCTGGCGAGCGAGGAGTATTTCAAGGTGGTCGATCGCAAGGCACTGGCGCCGCGCGTGGTGCAGTGTGTGTTTGAGGAGCGCAAGGGCGAGAAGTACCAGGTGGTGAGCTTCTTTGCCAAGCGTGCGCGGGGACTGATGGTGCGGTACGCGGTGCAGCAACGGGCCAACCGACCGGAACAGCTGCAGGGCTTTGATGCCGAAGGTTACCGTTATGCGCCTGCGGCGTCCGAGCCCGACCGTCTGGTTTTCCGGCGAGAGGCCAAGCCCTGAACGGCCGTGCCGTGCACAGGAGCCTGTCATGACACAAATCATCACGCGCGAACTGCAGCGCTGGATCGTCGAGCAGACCGAGGCGGGTTTTGGGCCTGACGCGGTGCTGGCCTCGATGGTCCAGGCGGGCTGGATGCCCGATGTGGCGGCATCAGCGCTGGAAGACACGCTGCGCGAACACTTGCGCCAGCGCGGCGTGCAGCGGCCTGCAGGTGAGCAGCCTGCTGCGATGCCGGTAGGTGTGTCCATGGGTGCACAGGCGGTGGGCTTGCGGCGCGTGGCAGCCAGCCAGAACCCCTTGCCCGATGTCGATCTGGGTTCGTCCCCGCGCAGCGTGGACGCGGGCGACCGCATGGTCCAGGTACTGGCCTCGCTGAGTCAGCCGCGTGTGGTGGTGCTGGGCGGGTTGCTCAGCGAGGCAGAGTGTGATGGCTTGATCGCCGCAGCGCGCCCGCGCATGGCGCGATCGCTCACGGTGCAGACCCAGACCGGCGGCGAAGAGCTCAATCCGGACCGCACCAGCAACGGCATGTTTTTTAACCGTGGCGAGAGCGAGCTGGTCCAGCGCATCGAGGCGCGCATTGCCCGGCTGCTGGCCTGGCCGGTAGAAAATGGCGAGGGCATGCAGGTGCTCAACTACAGGACCGGCGCCGAATACAAGCCCCACTACGATTACTTCGACCCGACCGAGCCGGGCACGCCGACCATCTTGCGCCGGGGCGGTCAGCGCGTAGGTACGCTGGTGATGTACCTCAACGAGCCCACGCTGGGCGGTGGCACCACCTTCCCGGACATCGGGCTGGAGGTGGCGCCACAGCGCGGCAATGCGGTGTTCTTCAATTACGACCGCCCGCACCCGGCCACGCGCACTTTGCACGGTGGCGCGCCGGTGTTGCAGGGCGAAAAATGGGTGGCCACCAAGTGGCTGCGCGAACGCGAATTTGTCTGAACTGGCCCCATGAACACACCTGCACACTCGCCCTTGGGCAAGGCTTCGGCCTACGCCGACCAGTACGACCCATCTTTGCTGTTCCCGCTGCCGCGCGAGCCCAAGCGGCGCGAGATTGGCATCCGGGGCAGCGTGCCATTCCTGGGCGCCGATCTCTGGACGGCGTTCGAGTTGAGCTGGCTCAATATGAAGGGCAAACCGCAGGTGGCCATTGCGCACATCACCATTCCCTGCGAGAGCACCCACATCGTCGAAAGCAAGTCGTTCAAGCTGTACCTCAACAGTTTCAACAACACGCGCCTGGAAAGCGCTGACGAAGTCCGCGAGCGCATCCGACGCGACCTGAGTGCCGCCATCTGGAGCGGTGGCCCGGTGCACGCGACGGCAGGGGTTCGTTTGCTCACGCCCGTGCTGTTCGATTGCGAGCCTGTCAAGGAACTCGAAGGTCTATCGATCGATCGGCTCGACGTCGACTGCAGCATCTACCAGCCCGAGCCCGGCCTGCTCAGCGCGGCGCTGGATGAACAGCCCGTTACCGAAACCCTCACCAGCGACCTGCTCAAGAGCAACTGCCTGGTGACCGGGCAACCCGACTGGGGCAGTGTGATGATCAGCTACACCGGTCCGCAGATCGACCAGGCCGGTCTGCTGCAGTACATCGTGAGCTTTCGCAACCACAACGAATTTCACGAACAGTGCGTCGAGCGCATCTACATGGACATCATGGCGCGCTGCAAACCCACCAAGCTGATGGTCTATGCGCGGTATACGCGCCGCGGCGGGCTGGACATCAACCCGTGGCGCAGCAGCCACCCGCAACTGCCGCCGCCGAACGTGCGGACCGCGCGGCAGTAACCACTCGAGGGTGTTCCGAGGGAGAGGGGAAGTCATCCCAGGATGCCGCGGGTCCGGGTCCCCCGGCCCGCAGGCATCGCCCCCCAGGGGGGTGACGCCGAAGGCGGCGCGGGGGGTTACATCCTCTGGATCAGCGCGCCCTTGAACAGCACCGGCCCGGTCGGGCCGGTTTCGCTGGGCACGCCGCCCTTGGGCTCCAGGCTGATCGCCAGCGCCGGGACTTCGCGCACGTCGCGCTGATCGGCTGCCAGCTGCAACAGCTTCTCCTGGCTCAATACGCCCAGTGAACGCGGTGCCGCGCCGGGCGGCAGCGCCCAAAGCTGCAGCGACTTGTCGGCCGCTTCCTGGTAGCCGCCCACGCGCTGCAGCGTCAGCTGGCGGTTCTTCGGGTCGAAGGTCACCAGCATGGACGCACTGGCCCGCTCGTCGTTGAGCACCGCCACGTATTCGATCTGCGGCTGGGCGGAGAGCTGCGCCTGGAGTTCACCGATCTGCGCACCCATCTCGTCGCGCAAGCCCACAGCCGTGACGAACGCCACCACGGTGGCCAGCGCACCGGCTGCGGTGGTGCCGCGCCACAGCGCCAGGCTGCGCAGCCAGCCGCCCGGGGCGGGTTGCACTTTTGCAGCGCGCGCCGCGGCCATGGCCACCTGTTCGCTGTCGGCGCGCACCAGGTTGTCAATGCGCGTCCACACTGCGGGGTGCGGCTCGGCGGGCGCCTGCAGCTCGTTCATGCTGGCCACGCGGCTTTGCCAGATGAGCGCGGCCGCACGCACCGGCGCCTGCTCGCGCGCCAGCGCCTCGAAACGGCGGCGCGCACCACCGCGCAAGGTGCCGAGCGCATAGGCGCTGGCCAGTCGGTCCAGCAGTTCAGGGTGTTGGGGCAAGTTCATGCAAATCCTGCCATGCATTGGCGCAGCTGTTCCAGCCCTCGCCGTATCCAGGTTTTCACCGTGCCCAGCGGCAAGCGCAGCTGCTTGGCCAGTTCGCCGTGGCTCAGATCGCGCAGGTACGCCAGGCTCACCACCTCGCGCTGCTTGTTCTCCAGTTTGTCCAGGCACTGGTGCAGCGCCCAGGCCTGCTGGCTGGCCAGGCTGGTGTCCAATGGGTTGGGCGAATCGCCTTCGAGCGTGTCGGCCATGGCCTCGTCGATTTCATCGGTCAGGTGTTCTCGCTCGGCCTTGCGCCGGCGCAGCAGGTCCAGCGAGCGGCTGCGCACGATCATGCCCAACCAGGCCATGGGCGGGCTCAAGGACGCGCGGTAGTCGGGCGCGGTACGCCAGATCTGCAAAAAGGTGTCTTGCAGCGCGTCTTCGGCCCACTCCTTGTTGCGCACGATCCGCAGCGCCAGCCCGTAGAGCTTGCCCGAGCTCTGGTCGTACAGCGCCTTCAGCGCCAGCTCGTCGCGCGCGGCTACACGGTCGATCAGGGCCATGAGTTCGTCGTCGGGTCGGTCTTGCATGCGCGCATTGTGCGGCAGCGCAAACCCTGTCGGTGGCCTGGGAGTCTTGAGTACAGGCATGCAGATGCTCATAAACGTGGGTTTTTGCCAGGGGGTTCATGGGGTCGAGAGGCAGGTCCTGATTTTTGCGAGGCCGATGGCAGCAAGGCGTCTGCTCCATGGGTGGGCTGAATACGCAGGCCGGTGTGTTGTGGATGTCGTGATTCGAATTCCTTACCCAACAGTGTGGGTTTCTGAATCCAGCTGCCAGCGCAGCTGCGTATCCGGTGTGTCGGCGCGCTGCTCTCACCGGATATGCGCGAGCGACCTCACAACAAGCCAAACCCTCTTACTTCCAGGAAACACTTCCATGACACTTACCACCCGTTCCGCTTTCACCGCATCGTCTACGCTGATCGCCGCCACGCCCTCGCGTCGCTCTTTCATGGGCACTGGCGGCGCCCTGTCCGCCGTGGCCGTAGCCCTGCTTGCCGGCAAAGACGTCATGGCCGCCGGCATGAAGGGTGACATGTCCAAAGACGTGTCCATCCTCAACGTGGCGCTGGGTCTGGAGCACGAAGCCATCAATGCCTACCAGCTGGGCGCTGGCAGCGGACTGCTGCAAAAGCCGGTGCTTGATGTGGCCGTGCAGTTCCAGGGTCACCACAAGACCCACCGCGACGCGCTGATCGCCACCATCCAGAAGCTGGGCGGCCAGCCGGTGGCCGAGATGAAGCTGGAGGAGTACGCCAAGGCGCTGAACGCCGCCTCGCTGAAGAGCCAGAGCGATGTGCTCGATCTTGCCGTCCGCCTGGAGCTGGGCGCGACCAACGCCTACCTGAGCGTAATTCCCGCGCTGGGCGACCGCGAACTCGCCAAGGTGGCCGCCCGACTGGCGGCCGACGAAACCATGCACTTCACCGTACTGAACAACGCGCTGGGTCGCTCGCTGCCGCCGGGTGCGCTGTTCTTCGGCGCCTGATGCGGGTGACCTTTCGGTTTGTGTAAGCCTTGGTGGGCGCCGTGCCGTCGCTGGCGCCGCCGGGTTGCACCGGTGGCGTGCTTTCTTCCGGATGCGTCAGGCGGCGCGCTCAAACCCCTCCAGCAGGTTCACCGCGTTGATGCCCACCGCATCCACCGCGTACCCGCCTTCAAAGGTGAACACCGTGGGCAGCCCGGCGCTGGCCAGCGCCTCGCCCACGGCAAAGTAATCGGCGCTTTGCAGCGTGAAGCCCGAGATCGGGTCGCCCTCAAACGTGTCCAGCCCCATGGGCACCACCAGCGCGTCGGCCTGGAACGCGGCTACAGCGTCCAGCGCCTTTGCCAGGGCGCCGCGCCAGGTGGTGAAATTCGTGCCGCGCGGCAGCGGCAGGTTGAGGTTGAAGCCTTCGCCCGCGCCGGTACCGCGTTCGTCTCCGTGACCGAGGAAAAACGGGTATTCCGTGGTCGGGTCACCGTGAATCGACACCGAAAGCACATCAGCGCGTTCGTAGAAGATGGTCTGCGTGCCGTTGCCATGGTGGTAGTCGACGTCCAGCACCGCCACGCGCTGCCGGCCGCCATCGCGCAGGGCTTGCGCGGCGATGGCCGCGTTGTTCAGGAAGCAGTAGCCGCCAAA
>DAIOEI010000166.1:0-5683 GCA_036746335.1 Hydrogenophaga sp.
GCCACCAGGTCGCCAAGTTCGCCAAGGAAAACCTCAAGCGCAAGCGCCCCGACATTGCGATCGTGGGCGAAGAGCTGCACCCCCTGGCCCAGGTGCGTGACTTCGCCCCCTACATTGCCAAGATCAAAGCCTCGGGCGCTGACACGGTCATTACCGGCAACTGGGGTTCGGACCTGGCCTTGCTGGTCAAGGCCGCCAACGAAGGCGGCTACGAAGGCAAGTTCTACACCTACTACACCGGCGTGACCGGCACCCCCACCGCGCTGGGCACTGGCGGTGAAGGTCGTGTGTACCAAGTGGCCTACAACCACTACAACATGGGCGAGCCCATGAAGGGCTGGATGGCCGAATTCAAGCAACGCTTCAACGACGACATGTACACCGCAGCCATTCCCAATGTGTATGCCGCCTTGGGTGACGCGATGGCCAAGGCCAAATCCACCGATCCGGTGAAGGTGGCGCCCGCGCTCTCCGGTCTCAAGTTCAAGGGCTTCAACGGTGAAGTCGAATTGCGCAAGACCGATCACCAACTGCAGCAACCGCTTTACATCACCCGCTGGCAGAAAACCGATGCCAAACATCCTTACAGCCCGGAAAACACCGGGATGACCTTGGTGCCAGTGGCCGAATACCCCTCTTTTGTGGCCAGCACACCCACCAGCTGCCAGATGAAAAGACCTTGACCATACCCACCCCCGCCGCGCTGCGCTCGACCCCATTCAAGGGGCCGTGCGAGCGGCCCGGCATAGCCAGTTTCACCAGGGGGTGAGGTCCCTTTGTGCCAGCCAGTTGCTGGCAGATTCGGTGTCTTGATGGCTTGAGCGGGCCATACTCGGGCCGCTTCCATTTCTTCTCTCCCAACCATCTCGCCCTCGAAAGACCTGTTTCATGGAGTTCTACATCATCTCCATGCTCAACGGATTGAGCTACGGATTGCTCCTGTTCATGTTGAGCTCGGGCCTGACGCTCATCTTCAGCATGATGGGCGTGCTCAACTTTGCGCATGCCAGTTTTTACATGGTGGGCGCCTACCTGGGCTTTACGCTGACGCAGTGGCTGGGCTTCTGGCCTGCATTGTTTCTTGCGCCCGTTCTGGTGGGGCTGCTGGGTGCCATGTTCGAGCGCCTGAGCCTGCGCAAGGTGCACAAGTTCGGCCATGTGCCAGAGCTGCTGGTGACTTTTGGCCTGTCCTACATCATTCTGGAGCTGGTGCAACTTGTCTGGGGGCGTACTGCTGTGGAGTTTCGTCCGCCGGAGATCCTGCGTGGCTCTGCCATGACCCTGATCCAGAATGCCGACGGTCATCTGGGCTTCACCTGGGGAAGTGCACCGGCTGAGCTGTGCCGGGCCGCCGATGTCATCTGTTCGCCGTTCCCTGCCACCCGCGCTTTCATGATGCTGGTGGCAGTCGTCATGCTGCTGAGTGTGTGGTTGCTGCTCACCCGCACCCGTATCGGTCTGGTGATCCAGGCCGCGCTGACCCACCCCGAAACGGTGGAAACCTTGGGTCACAACGTGCCCAGGGTTTTTATGCTCGTGTTTGGTGCTGGTACCGGCCTGGCCGGTCTGGCCGGCGTGATCGGGGGCAGCACCTTCATCACCGAACCAGCCATGGCGATGACCCTGGGCTCCCTGATATTTGTGGTGGTGGTGGTGGGCGGTCTGGGCTCGCTTTCAGGCGCCTTTCTGGCCTCGCTGATCATTGGTGTGGTGCAGACCTTTGCGGTGGCCGGAGACCAGTCGCTGCTGGGCTTGATGCAGAAGGTGGGTGTGGAGCCGTCCGAGGCGCTGCAAAACAACAGCGTATTGCGGCTGACCATATCGCAGGTGGCGCCGATCTTGCCGTACCTGTTCCTGGTGCTGATCCTGATCTTCCGGCCCAAGGGCCTGCTCGGTACCCGGGAGACCTGAATGGCCACGACACACTACCGTTTCAAACCCTACAACGTGGGTCGCTGGATGACCTGGGGCCTGTTTGCCCTGGTTTTGCTGCTGGCGCCCAAAGTGTTCACCAGCAACTTGTCGATTTCCATGCTGGCCCAGATGGGCATCGCCATCATTGCCTGCCTGTCCTACAACATGCTCCTTGGGCAAGGGGGGATGCTGAGTTTCGGGCACGCGGTCTACACCGGCCTGGGTTCCTACATGGCCATACACGCCCTGTTGCGCGTGTCCGAAGGTGCGCTGGCACTGCCGGTCAGCCTGGTACCACTTGTCGGAGGGCTTGCCGGGCTTTTCTTTGCGATCCTGTTTGGCTATGTCACCACCAAAAAGGCAGGTACCACGTTTGCCATGATCACGCTGGGTATGGGTGAGCTGGTGTTTGCCATGTCGCTCATGTTCTCGGAGTTTTTCGGCGGCGAAGCGGGCATCACCGCTGACCGAGTGGTGGGCGATGCTGTCATGGGTATCAGTTACGGCCCTGGTATCCAGGTGTACTACCTCATTGCGGTTTACACCTTTGTCAGCGTGGCGCTCATGTTTGCGTTTACCCGGACTCCCCTGGGGCGCATTCTCAATGCGGTCCGCGACAACCCCGAGCGGGTGGAGTTCATTGGCTACAACACCCAGATGGTGCGTTACCTGGCCTTCATCATCGCGGGCTTTTTTGCCGGTATCGCGGGTGGGCTGGCGGCCATCCAGTTCGAGATCGTGACCGCCGAGGTGGTGGGGCCGATCCGCTCCGGCGGCTATCTGCTCTTTACTTTTCTGGGTGGAGCCACCTTCTTCTTTGGTCCCATCATCGGCGGCGTCTTGATGGTGCTGGCCTTTGTGCTGTTCTCCGAAATCACCAAGGCCTGGTTGCTGTACCTGGGACTGATTTTTCTGTTCATGGTGATGTACGCGCCGGGCGGCATTGCCAGCTTGATCATGATGAACCTGCGGGTGGCCGCATTCGGTCGGCTGCGCGAACTCTGGGTGAGTTATCTGGCGCTTGGTGTCACGGCACTGGTCGTGCTGGTCGGGGCTGGTGCCCTGATCGAGATGATCTATCACCTGCAATTGAGCACAGCCATGGGCGATTCAGTGACGTTTCTGGGTGCCACTCTGAATGCCCGGCAGGCCGACAGTTGGTTTGGTGGGGTGTTTGTGATGCTCACCGGTCTGGGCCTTTTTGAACTGGCCCGGCGCTGCTTCCTGCGGCAATGGGCGGAGATCCAGACCGATATCGAAAAAGAGATCAAGCGACAAGAGACACAATGAGCACCGCAAGCAACAATTCCGTGCATCCGCACGACAAGGCGATGAGCCATGTGCATGCCGGTGGCTACGCTCTGGAGTTGCGCCAGTTGCACAAGAGCTTTGGCAAGACCGACATCATCCGCGGTGTGGACCTGGCGGTGAAGCCCGGCGAGCGCGTGGCCATCATCGGGCCCAATGGCGCCGGCAAGTCCACCTTGTTCAACCTGATCTCAGGGCGTTTTGCGCCGACCAGTGGCGAAGTCATCCTCAATGGCAGCCGCATCGACGGCAAAAAGCCGTTCCAGATCAACCGTCTGGGGCTCTCGCGCAGTTTTCAGATCACGAACATCTTCCCCAAGCTCAGCGTGTTCGAGAACCTGCGCTGCGGTGTGCTCTGGAGCCTGGGCTACAAGTACACGCTGTTCCGCTTCCTGGCCGATCTGCACGACGCGAATGACCGGGCCGAGGCGTTGATGAAAATGATTCGCCTCGACAAAAAGCACGACACCCTCGCCATGAACCTCACTTACGCCGAGCAGCGTGCGCTGGAGATCGGCATCACCATCGCAGGCGGCGCCAACGTGATCCTGCTGGACGAGCCCACGGCGGGCATGAGCAAGAGCGAGACCAGCCGCTTCATCGATCTGATTCGCGAGGTCACGGTGGGCAAGACGCTGCTGACGGTGGAGCACGACATGGGGGTGGTGTTCGGCCTGGCCGACAAGATCGCGGTAGTGGTTTATGGCGAAGTGATTGCCTTTGACACGCCCGAGGCGGTTCGTGCCAATCCCAAAGTGCAGGAGGCCTACCTGGGGTCGGTTCTGGCCGATCAGCAGGCTGGATTCAAATGAACACCACCGTTGCGCGCTTGCTGCGCCCCGTATGGCCGCCTCAAGCGGCCATACGCTCAGCCGCATCCGTCCACAAGCGGGCAACGCTAGCAGCCCGGTCAAGCCGGTGCTGCGGTGTTTCCCGCAAAGTCACCGTGCCTTTGAAAGGTGCCGCATGCTGAAAGTCGTCAACCTCCACGCGTACTACGGCAAGAGTCATGTGCTGCATGGCGTGTCCTTCGAGGTGGGCCAGGGCGAGATCGTCGCGCTGCTGGGGCGCAATGGTTCCGGTCGCTCGACGACGGCCAAGGCCATCATGGGTCTGGTCGATTGCGAGGGCGGGATCGACTGGAAAGGCCAGGCCATCCGCGGCAAGAAACCCTTCGAGATTGCCCACCGGGGTATTGGCTACGTTCCAGAGAACCGGGACATTTTCCCCAAACTCACGGTGCATCAGAACCTGCTGCTGGGCCAAAAGGGCAACGGCAAGGGCGCACGCTGGAGCTTTGACGACATGTACGCCATGTTTCCGCGCCTCAAAGAGCGACAGCACACCGAGGCGGGTGTGCTCTCGGGCGGCGAGCAGCAGATGCTGACCCTGTGCCGCACACTGATGGGCGACCCCGATCTGATCATCATCGACGAGCCGACCGAAGGCCTGGCGCCCAAGATCGTGGAGCAGGTGGGCGAGTACCTGCAGAAGCTCAAGGCCCGAGGCATTTCGGTGTTGCTGATCGAACAGAAGCTCACCATCGCCATGGCGATTTCTGATCGCGCGCTGGTCATGGGCCACGGCAGCATCGTGTTCCAGGGCACGCCGGACAGTTTGCGGGCTGATCCCTATACGCGCAAAGAGTGGCTTGAGGTCTGATTGACCCACTTGCGACAAGCGGACCTTGTCGCACCGCACAAAATACCTAGAATCGCACGACCGTTCGTTTTTGAACATGCCCCTTTTTCCGATCCACACAGAGGAGATTTCATGAGCGCTGAATACCAGGTCCACGGTGATGTGGCCGTCATCACGCTGAACAACCCGCCGGTCAACGGCCTGGGGCTGTCCACCCGCCAGGCCATCGTCGAGGGCCTGGAGAAGGCCGAGAACGACGCAGCGGTCAAGGCCATCGTGCTGACCGGCGCGGGCAAAGCCTTCTCGGGCGGTGCCGACATCCGCGAGTTCGGCTCGCCCAAGGCGATCCAGGAACCGAACCTGCTGTCCGTGATCATCCGCGTGGAAAACACCACCAAGCCGGTCATCGCCGCCGTGCACAGCGTGTGCATGGGCGGCGGACTGGAGCTGGCCCTCGGGGCGCACTACCGCATCGCCGCTCCCGGCTGCAACGTGGCCCTGCCTGAAGTGAAGCTGGGTCTGATCCCCGGCGCCGGTGGCACGCAGCGCCTGCCGCGCGTGCTGGGCGTCGAGGCCGCGCTGAACATGATCGTCAGCGGCGAGCCGGTCAAGAGCGAGCTGCTGGCCCAGCTGCCCGGCCAGAAGCTGTTCGACAAGCTGGCCGCATCGCCCGAGGCGCTGGCCGAAGAAGCGCTGGCTTTTGCCCGCGAGATGGCCGCCAAACACGCCGACGGCTCCGCCTTCCCCCTGGTGCGCAACCTGCCGTGCAAACACAAGGACGGCGACGCCTACTTCCAGTTCGCGCGCAACATGGTCAAGG
>DAIOEI010000167.1:0-5659 GCA_036746335.1 Hydrogenophaga sp.
TCAGGCGTGCTGCGGTGCCCAATGAAATCGGGTCCAAGCCGGCAAAGGGCTCGTCGTACATCACCAGCTCTGGGTCGAGTGCAATGGCACGGGCCAGGGCCACACGGCGCGCCATGCCTCCTGACAGTTCGCTGGGCATCAGGTCGCGAGCGCCGCGCAATCCCACGGCCTGGAGCTTCATAAGCACAATATCCCTGATCAGCGCTGCACTCAGGTTGGTGTGTTCGCGCAACGGAAAAGCCACATTGTCAAAGACATTCATGTCGGTAAACAAAGCACCGAACTGAAACAGCATGCCCATGCGGCGGCGAGCGCCGTACAGGCTCTTGGCATCCATGCCACCCACGTCCTGCCCATCAAAAAGCGCTTGCCCGGATTGCGCACGCACCTGACCACTGGCCAGCCGGAGCACTGTGGTCTTGCCGCCGCCCGAGGCGCCCATGAGGGCAGTGACTTTGCCGCGGGGCACAGCCAAGGACACGTTGTCCAGAATGACGCGCTCACCATATCCAAAGGTGAGGTTGCGCAGTTCAACAAGGGGGGTAGTCAAATCAGAAAGCATCAAAACAAAAGCCGGACCCGTTAGTCCGGCTTTTGAATCATAAAGGATGACGGGAAAACCCGAGTCGGGCGGGCATTCAGCGTGGCAAGTCCGAGCAGCCCATGAGGTACTCGTCCACCGAGCGCGCAGCCTGTCGCCCTTCGCGTATCGCCCAGACCACCAGCGACTGGCCGCGGCGCATGTCTCCTGCAGCAAATACCTTGGGCACATTGGTGATGTAACCATCGGCAAAGTCTGTCGAAGCCTTTGCGTTGCCTCGGGCATCCTTCTCCACGTCGAAGGCATCGAGCACGGTTGCCACCGGGTTCACAAAACCCATGGCCAGCAACACCAGATCGGCCTTGTATTCCTTCTCGGTGCCGGCCACTTCCACCAGCTTGCCGTCTTTTATCTCCACGTTCACGGTTTTCAGACCGGTCAGCTTGCCGTTCTTGCCGATGAATTCTTTGGTGGAAATGGCAAACTCGCGTGCGAGAATGCCTTTTTCGGCGCTTTCGTCGTGGCTGGAGCTGGTGCGCAGCTTCAGCGGCCAATAAGGCCACACCAGCGGCTTGTTTTCCTGCTCGGGCGGCTGGGGCATGACCTCGAACTGCGTGACGCTGAGTGCACCGTGGCGGGTGCTGGTCCCCACGCAGTCGCTGCCGGTGTCGCCACCGCCGATGACGATGACATGCTTGCCATCGGCGCGCAGCTGGTTCTTGAGCTTGTCGCCCGCATTGACTTTGTTCTGTTGCGGCAGAAACTCCATCGCGAAGTAAACGCCATCCAGATCCCGGCCGGGTACTGGCAGGTCGCGGCTCTGCTCGGAACCACCGGTCAGGAGCACCGCGTCGAACTGCGCCTTGAGGTCCTCGGCGCTGATCACCGTTTTGGCATCGTTCGTGACGCTGCAAGTCTCGGGCAGGGTGCCGATCAAGGTGCTGGTTTTGAACACCACGCCTTCGGCTTCCATCTGCGCCACGCGCCGGTCGATATGCGACTTCTCCATTTTGAAGTCGGGGATGCCGTAGCGCAGCAGGCCGCCGATGCGGCTGTTCTTCTCGAACACGGTCACATCATGGCCAGCGCGCGCGAGTTGCTGGGCAGCGGCCATGCCGGCAGGGCCGCTGCCGACCACCGCCACCTTTTTTCCCGTTTTGTGTTTGGGCGGCTGTGGCTGTACCCAGCCCTCTGCCCACGCCTTGTCAATGATCGCGTGCTCGATGGACTTGATGCCCACCGCATCGCCATTGACGTTGATGGTGCAGGCCGCCTCGCAGGGTGCGGGGCAGATGCGGCCGGTGAACTCGGGGAAGTTGTTGGTGCTGTGCAGCACGGTGATGGCGTTGTGCCAGTCGCCCGAGTACACGAGGTCGTTGAAGTCCGGAATGATGTTGTTGACCGGGCAGCCGCTGTTGCAGAACGGCGTGCCACAGTCCATGCAACGCGCGGCCTGCACCTTGGCCTGCTTGTCGTCCAGCGCGACGACAAATTCCTTGTAGTGCTTCAGACGCTCTGGAACGGGCTTGTAGCTCTCTTCCAGGCGTTCATATTCCATAAAGCCGGTGACTTTTCCCATGATGTGATCCTGCGTGGGTGTTGTTTTTACTTGGCCGGAGCAGCCTGCTTCTTGGCGCTGCTCTGGGCCTTGCCGGTTGCTGTCAAAGCCACCTTCTTGGCATGGATTTCGCCCAGAGCACGTTTGTATTCGGTCGGGAATACCTTCACGAACCGGGTGCGCGCTTCGGCCCAGTTGTCCAGCAACTCGCGCGCCCGCTTGCTGCCCGTCCAACGATTGTGGTCTTGCAGCAGCTTCTTGAGCTGGGCTTCGTCGGTCTGGTCACGGTGCCAGACACCCCGGTCCACCGACGCTTCCTGCTCTGCAGCGGGCAGCACTTTCTCCAGCGCGACCTGGGCGGTGTTGCAGCGTTTGGCAAACAGACCGTCTTCATCATAGACATAAGCGATGCCTCCGCTCATGCCGGCGGCGAAGTTGCGCCCGGTCTTGCCCAGCACCAGCACGGTACCGCCGGTCATGTACTCACAACCATGGTCGCCGGTGCCTTCCACCACGGCCGTGGCGCCAGACAGGCGCACCGCGAAACGCTCGCCGGCCACACCACTGAAGAAGGCCTCACCACTGGTGGCGCCGTACATCACGGTGTTGCCCACGATGATGTTGCGGGTGGACTCGCCACGGAAGTCGATACTCGGGCGCACCACCACACGACCACCCGACAAGCCTTTGCCGGTGTAGTCGTTGGCATCGCCGATCAGGTACAGGGTGATGCCATTGCACAGGAAGGCACCAAAAGACTGACCTCCCGTGCCCTCAAGCTGGATGTGGATGGTGTCATCGGGCAAGCCCTCCGGATGCGCTTTGGTGACTGCGCCCGAGAGCATGGCGCCCACCGAACGATTGACGTTGCGCGCTGCCTCCAGGAACTTGACGCGCTCGCCTTTTTCGATGGCGGGCTGGCTCTTGGCGATCAGAACCTTGTCAAGCGACTTCTCCAGCCCGTGGTCCTGTTTCTCCACATGGAGGCGCGGTACATCGGTTGGCACGTTGGGTGTGGCCAGCAGGCGGCTGAAGTCCAGGCCTTTGGCCTTCCAGTGGGCGATGCCCTGGCGCATGTCCAGCAACTCCGCATGGCCGATCAGATCGTCGAACTTGCGGATACCCAGCTGCGCCATGATCTGGCGCGCTTCTTCGGCCACAAAGAAGAAATAGTTCACCACATGCTCAGGCTTGCCGGTGAATTTCTTGCGCAGCGCCGGGTCTTGCGTGGCCACTCCGACCGGGCAGGTGTTGAGGTGGCACTTGCGCATCATGATGCAACCCTCGACCACCAGCGGGGCGGTGGCGAAGCCGAACTCGTCGGCACCCAGCAGCGCACCGATGACCACGTCGCGACCGGTCTTCATCTGCCCGTCGGCCTGCACGCGGATGCGACTGCGCAGGCGGTTGAGCACCAAGGTCTGCTGGGTCTCGGCCAGGCCGATTTCCCAGGGGGAGCCGGCGTGCTTGATCGACGACCAGGGCGAAGCGCCCGTGCCGCCGTCGTGACCGGCGATCACCACGTGGTCGGCCTTGCACTTGGCCACGCCCGCGGCGATGGTGCCCACACCAACTTCCGACACCAGCTTGACGCTGATGTCGCTGTGCGGCGCCACGTTTTTCAGGTCGTGGATCAGCTGCGCCAGGTCCTCAATGGAATAGATGTCGTGGTGCGGCGGCGGCGAGATCAGGCCCACGCCCGGCACGCTGTGGCGCAGCTTGCCGATGTATTCCGACACCTTGCCGCCGGGCAGTTGGCCGCCCTCGCCCGGCTTGGCGCCCTGGGCCATTTTAATCTGGATCTGGTCTGCACTGGACAGGTATTCGGCCGTGACACCGAAGCGGCCCGAAGCCACCTGCTTGATCTTGGAACGCAGCGAGTCGCCGGCTTCGAGCGGGTAGTCCACCTCAAAGATATTGCCCAGCAGGTCGGACATGGTCTGACCCTGCTTGATCGGGATACCCTTGAGCTCGTTGCGGTAGCGCAGCGCGTCTTCACCGCCTTCACCGGTGTTGCTCTTGCCGCCGATGCGATTCATCGCGACGGCCAGCGTGGCATGGGCTTCTGTGGAAATAGAGCCCAGCGACATGGCGCCCGTGGCAAAGCGCTTGACGATTTCCTTGGCCGACTCCACCTCGTCGATGGGAATCGCCTTGCTCGGATCAATCTTGAATTCGAACAGCCCGCGCAGCGTCATGTGGCGCTTGTTCTGATCATTGATGATCTGCGCGTATTCTTTGTAGGTGCTGAAGTTGTTGGCGCGTGTGCTGTGCTGCAGCTTGGCGATCGCATCCGGCGTCCACATGTGCTCTTCACCACGGGCGCGCCAAGCGTACTCGCCCCCGGTCTCCAGCATGCTGGCCAGCACCGGATCGTCGCCGAAGGCAGCTCTGTGCATGCGGATGGCTTCTTCGGCGATCTCGAACACGCCGATGCCTTCCACCCGGCTGGCGGTGCCGGTGAAGTACTTGGCGGTGGTCTCGCTGTTCAGTCCAATGGCTTCGAACAGCTGGGCGCCGCAGTAGCTCATGTAGGTGCTCACGCCCATTTTGGACATGATCTTGGACAGGCCCTTGCCAATGGCCTTGATGTAATTGGTGATGGCCTTGTCCGCACTCAGATCACCGGGCAGTTCCCGATGGATCGCCTGCAAGGTTTCCATGGCCAGATAGGGGTGAACGGCTTCGGCGCCATAGCCCGCCAGCACCGCAAAATGGTGCACTTCACGCGCCGTGCCGGTCTCGACCACAAGGCCAGCGGTGGTGCGCAAGCCCTCACGTACCAGGTGCTGGTGCACGGCGGACAGCGCCAGCAGCGCGGGAACCGCCACTTGCGTGCGGCTCACGCCCCGATCGCTGATGATGAGGATGTTCTTGCCGCCCTTGATCGCGTCCACGGCTTCGGCGCACAGCGAGGCCAGCTTGGCTTCCACACCCTCTTTGCCCCAGCTTACCGGGTAGGTGATGTCCAGCGTGGCGCTCTTGAACTTGCCCTGCGTCACCGACTCGATGTTGCGCAGCTTGGCCATGTCGCCCACATCCAGTACTGGCTGGCTGACTTCCAGCCGCATCGGCGGGTTGACCTGGTTGATGTCCAGCAGGTTGGGCTTGGGGCCGACGAAGCTCACCAGCGACATCACGATAGCTTCGCGGATCGGGTCGATGGGCGGGTTGGTCACCTGGGCGAACAGCTGCTTGAAGTAGTTGTACAACGGCTTGTTCTTGCCCGAGAGCACGGCCAGCGGGCTGTCGTTGCCCATGGAGCCGATGCCCTCTTCGCCATTGGCAGCCATGGGGCTGAGCAGGAACTTGATGTCTTCCTGCGTGAAGCCGAAGGCCTGCTGCTGGTCCAGCAGCTCGGGCGAGACGTTCTCGGTGCCCTGCGACTGCGGCTCGGTCTTCGTGATGGGCAGCTCGACCGCGTCTTCACCCGCGACCGGGTGTTCGACGTCGTCGAGGCGGATGCGCAGGTTCTCGATCCATTGCTTGTAGGGCTTGCTGTTGGCGAGGTTGGCCTTGAGCTCCTCGTCGTCGATCATGCGGCCCTGCTCCAGGTCGAT
>DAIOEI010000168.1:0-5602 GCA_036746335.1 Hydrogenophaga sp.
ACTTCGGTCATGCCCTTTTTGTGACCGTCGAGCTCTTCGAGCACGATCATGGGCAGAAAAATGTCGTGCTCTTCAAACCGGAACAGGCTCATCGGGTCGTGCAGCAGCACGTTCGTGTCCAGCACAAACAGACGGGCTGGGCCCGTTCGCGATCCCAAGGCTCGCTGGGTGCTGCGCCGTGTACGGGGAGCAGGTGCCATGACCGGCTCGCGCTCCACAGCCTTGGGTGCGGGCGCTCTTGCCAAGACGGGTGCGGGCGCTGGCGTTTCGGTGGGGGCGCGTGTCGGCGCCGAAGGGGAGGGCTTGCGGGCACGGCTTGTGCGCGCAGATGCGACCGCCGCGTCCGAAGCGGTGCTGGCCGAACCCGTGTTCGCCCGCCGCGAGCTCGTGCCTGGCTCTGGCTCCGGGAGCAAATCCAGGACTTCTTCGTTGCCTTTGAGTGTGTAGGCGTCAACCGCCAGAAGGGCGGCTCGTTTGGCGGGTGCAGGAGGCAATGGCATGGGTGGCTTGTGGTTCAGCGCAGGGCTGGAAAACAAAAAGCCGCCAGGGAAACCGGGCGGCTTGGATGGCTGCAGAAGGCAGTTGATTCGGGGATGAAAACGTGACTTCCCAATGGCATGTGACCATTATGCATGAGCACAGCGGCTGGTCGGAAAGCCCGACCGCATCCACCGGATCAGGCGGCTTTTTTCAGCGCCTTGACAGCCTTGAGCACTTCTTCCACGTGCCCAGGTACCTTCAAACCCCGCCATTCCTGCTTGAGCACGCCGTCTGCACCGATCAGGAACGTGCTGCGCTCGATGCCCTTGACCTTCTTGCCGTACATGATTTTGTTTTTCACGACGCCGAACATGTGGCACATCTTCTCTTCGGTGTCCGCGATGAGCTCGAAAGGCAGCTCCAGCTTGGACTTGAAGTCGTCATGCGACTTCATGTTGTCGCGCGAAACGCCAAACACCTGGGCACCGGCTTTGACAAAGTCTTTGTACTTGTCGCGAAACTGCATGGCCTCGGTGGTACAACCGGGGGTGTTGTCTTTGGGGTAAAAATACAGAACCACGGTTTGTCCGACATGGGTCTGGTTGCTCACCTTGATGCCACTGGTGGCCAAAGCTTCGAATTCGGGAATGGGTTTGTTGACAACGACTGCCATGCTGTTTGGGCCCCTGACGTGAGTTGGTGGAGATTCGTCGGCTTCCCGGCTGCATCATGACGCTTTGATTGACAGTATGGGCTGTCAATGCGTGGCCATGGCAGGAAACAATCCGCTATTTTACCCCGAACAGCGCCGCTTGGGGGGTTCCTGGTCGGTGTGCCTGTTGCCAGATGTGAGCGCGCTATCTTGGGTGCGGAGCTCAGGTGTGCACCAAAAGCGCCGCCAGCACCCGCCGACCCTCGCTGGCGAGGATGTTGAAAGTCCTGCAGGCGGCCGCCGTGTCCATGGTTTCCACCCCGATGTGCCGAGCAAACAGGGGTTGAAGTGCCGAAGCCGGTGCAAAACGCATGCGTGGACCGCTGCCAAAAATGATCAGTTCGGGCACCATGTCGTCCAGAACGAGAAGGTGTTCAAAATGCCCAGCGCACAGGTCTTCGAGCCGCTGGGGCTCCCATGCGCTGCATTGTCCGTTGGCGGCCAGGACGAGGCTGCTTTCATGGCGCTGCCCGTTGACGGCCACCCAGCCGGGACCGTGTGCGGTGATGCTCAGTTGACTGGGTTTGTCGGCATGCAGTTTCATGGGGCGTCGCAGGCGCAAAGCGCGCTTGCGGTAGGGAAATGGCGGGTGGGAACTGTGGTCAAATTGCAGGTTTTGCTGCAACCGGCAATGCAATGGTAGCGCGCTGCGTGCGCTGGCGCAGTTACCCGGTCTCTGCCTTGTCTGACCACCGCTGCGTGGAGGAATTTTGAAAACCATCCGAAAATCTGCCAAATTGGCCAACGTGCTCTACGACGTCAGGGGCCCGATCGTGGACGCGGCCAAGCAGATGGAGGACGAAGGGCAAAAGATCATCAAGCTCAACATTGGCAACCTGGCGCCATTTGGTTTTGATGCCCCTGAGGAAATTCAGCAGGACATGATTCGCAACCTGCCCAATTCGGCGGGTTACTCGGACAGCAAGGGCATCTTTGCCGCTCGCAAGGCGGTGATGCATTACACCCAGCAGCAGGGTGTGGCCGGCGTGACGCTGGAAGACATCTACCTGGGCAATGGCGCCAGCGAGCTGATCGTGATGGCGGCCAACGCCTTGCTCGACGATGGCGACGAATTGCTGGTGCCATCGCCCGATTACCCGCTGTGGACAGCGGCCACCAGCCTGTCTGGCGGACAGCCGGTGCACTACCGCTGCGACGAAGACAAAGACTGGCAGCCCGACCTGGCCGACATCCGCGCCAAGATCACGCCCCGCACCAAGGGCATCGTGATCATCAACCCGAACAATCCGACAGGCGTCTTGTACAGCGATGAGATGCTGCATGGCCTGGTCCAGATCGCGCGCGAACACCAACTGGTGCTGCTGGCCGACGAGGTCTACGACAAGGTGTTGTACGAGGGGGCGAAGCACACGGCGCTGGCCAGCCTGTCAACCGATGTGTTGACGCTGACCTTCAACTCCTTGTCCAAGGCCTACCGCTCCTGCGGCTACCGGGCTGGCTGGATGGTGCTCTCGGGCCCCAAGGAAATCGCGACGGACTTCATTGAGGGCCTGAACATGCTGGCCAACCTCAAGCTGGGCTCCAACGTGCCCGGCCAGTGGGCGATCCAGACCGCGCTGGGGGGCTACCAGAGCATCAACGACTTGGTGAAAGAGGGCGGCCGTTTGCGCCGCCAGCGCGATCTGGCCTACGACCTGATCACCGCCATTCCTGGTGTCAGCTGCGTCAAGCCGCATGCGGCTCTGTACATGTTTCCGCGCCTGGACCCGGTGATGTATCCCATTGAAGACGACCGCCAGTTTTTCATGGAGGTGCTGCGCGCCACCCGCGTGATGCTGGTGCAGGGAACCGGCTTCAACTACCCGGACAACCAGCATTTCCGCATCGTGTTCCTGCCGCACGAAGACGACTTGCGCGAGGCGATCCAGCGCCTGGCCAAGTTCCTCGAAGGCTGGCGCAAACGCCACGGCACCTGAGCGAAGGGATCCCTGGGTACGGCATCAATGGTGCGCGCGGTCTTCATCAATGGGCGGCCGCTTCGCCGTTAACATGGGTTTTGGGGTCCGAAGCGACTCCGTATTTGAATGAACGAGAACAGCATGAAACCGATCCAAGTAGGCCTTCTGGGCATAGGCACCGTGGGCAGTGGCACCTTCAACGTGTTGCAGCGCAATCAGCAAGAAATCCAGCGCCGTGCAGGACGAGGCATCGAGATCACCATGGTGGCCGACCTTGACGTGGCGCGCGCACAGAGCCTTGTGGGGCCGGGCGTGAAGGTGGTGGGTGACGCCCGAGAGGTGATCGCCAACCCCGAGATCGACATCGTCATCGAGCTGATCGGCGGCTACGGCATCGCCAAGGCGCTGGTGCTCGAAGCCATCGCGGCGGGCAAACACGTGGTCACCGCCAACAAGGCGCTGCTGGCCGTGCACGGCACCGAGATCTTCGCGGCCGCCTCGGCCAAGGGCGTGATGGTGGCGTTTGAAGCCGCCGTGGCGGGTGGCATTCCCATCATCAAGGCGCTGCGCGAGGGCCTGACGGCCAACAGCATCCAGTGGATCGCCGGCATCATCAACGGCACGACGAACTTCATCCTGTCCGAAATGCGCGACAAGGGCCTGGATTTCGACGTCGTGCTCCAGGAAGCCCAGCGGCTGGGCTACGCCGAAGCCGACCCGACTTTCGACATCGAAGGCGTGGACGCGGCCCACAAGGTCACCTTGATGAGCGCCATCGCCTTCGGCATACCGGTGCAGTTCGACAAGGCCTACGTGGAGGGCATCACGAAGCTCGGCGCCACCGACATCAAATACGCCGAGCAGCTGGGCTACCGCATCAAGCTGCTGGGAATTGCCAAGCGTCGGGTGCCCGACGCGACCAACCGCACCGAAGGTATCGAGCTGCGCGTGCACCCCAGCCTGGTGCCGTCCAAGCGCCTGATCGCCAACGTCGAAGGCGCGATGAACGCCGTGGTGGTGCAGGGCGATGCGGTCGGCACCACGCTGTACTACGGCAAGGGCGCGGGCAGCGAGCCCACCGCCTCAGCGGTCATCGCTGATCTGGTGGACATCACCCGCCTGCACACCGCCGACCCGCTGCACCGCGTGCCGCACCTGGCCTTCCAGCCCGATGCCATGAGCGACCTGGCGGTGTTGCCCATGAGCGAGGTGGTGACCAGCTACTACCTGCGCCTGAGGGTGGCCGACGAGGCGGGTGTTCTCGCCACGGTCACGGGACTCCTGGCGACTGCGGGCATCAGCATTGACGCGGTGCTGCAGCGTGAGGCCGACGAGGTGGGTGGCGAGGGTTCGACCCAGACGGACCTCATCATCCTCACGCACGACACCCGCGAAGGCACGATGAACGACGTGCTGGCACAGATGCAGTCGCTGCCTTCGGTGCTGGCGCCGATCACGCGCATCCGCAAAGAGGAACTCAACTAACCCCCTGCGCCGCTTCGCGTCTTCCCCCTGAAGGGGGACCACGCCAGCGGCCCGGCAAAGCCGGTTCCGCGGCGTGTGCTGAGCGGGCTTTGGCGCTCGTGACATGCCGTTGAAAGACGGCGACTGGACCTGACATGCAATACCTCTCCACCCGCGGTCACCCGGATCGCAAACGATTCTGCGAAATCCTGCTGGAGGGCCTGGCTCCCGATGGCGGTCTGTATTTGCCCGAGCGCTACCCGCAGGTGGATGCGGCCACGCTGGCGCGCTGGCGCGGTGTGTTCAACGGGGGTGCGCCCGGGGGCTATGCCGCGCTGGCGTTTGAGGTGCTATCGCTGTATGTCGACGACATCCCGGCAGCCGACCTGAAGGCCTTGTGCGAGAAGACCTACACCGAAGCGGTCTACGGCACGGCAGCCATCGTGCCGTTGAAGCAACTGGACGAAGGGTTCTACCTCGAAGCTCTGTCCAATGGCCCCACGCTGGCCTTCAAGGACATGGCCATGCAGTTGCTGGGCAACCTGTTCGAATACGAACTGGCGCGTCGCGGCGAAGAACTCAACATCCTGGGCGCCACCAGCGGCGACACCGGCAGCGCGGCGGAATACGCGATGCGCGGCAAGCAGGGCGTGCGTGTGTTCATGCTTAGCCCACATGGGCGCATGAGCGCTTTTCAGCAGGCGCAGATGTTCAGCCTGATGGACCCGAACATCCACAACATCGCCATCGAAGGCGTGTTTGACGACTGCCAGGACATCGTCAAGGCGGTCAGCAACGACCTCGATTTCAAGCGCCAGTACAAGATCGGCACCGTCAACTCGATCAACTGGGCGCGGTTGCTGGCCCAGGTGGTGTATTACTTTGCAGGCTACTTTCAAGCCACGGCCAGCAACAGCGAGAAAGTCAGCTTCTGCGTGCCCTCGGGCAACTTCGGCAACATCTGCGCGGGCCATGTGGCGCGCCAGATGGGTCTGCCGATCGAGCGCCTGATCGCCGCGACCAACGA
>DAIOEI010000169.1:0-5587 GCA_036746335.1 Hydrogenophaga sp.
TCGGTGGTGTCGGGGGGCGCCACCACCAGAATGCGCTCGTAGCCCGAATCGCGCAGCAGGAAGTCGGTGACCACCATGGAGTGGGCGTTGTTGCCCATGAGAGAGGCGACCACCGTGTGCTCGCCCAGCCAGGTGCGCGCTTTGGCCAATGTCTCCTGCGGGTCCTTGAGGTCGTCGTGCAGCATCACCAGCTTGATGGCGGCAAACGTGCGGCCAGGAATGCCCGCCAGCCATTCGGAAGACAAAACGATGTGCGAAAGCAGCTCGGGATCGCAGGCGCCGAGCCGAGCGGACTCGGGCGCAGGCTGCACCATGGAATACCGGGTGAACTCGGTATGGCGCTCCCACTTGAGGGTGTAGCCCGGCAGCCGCAGGCGCAGGAAGCTGCCGCTGAGTTGATCGGCCTGCAGGTCCTGTTGCCCGGGCAGCCGCCGCAGGTGCTCCAGCTCTTGTTCCCGGCTGACACCGTCGTTGAACACCGCAATGAACACCACCAGCGCCGGCAGGCGGATGCGCGCAGGCGGGCGGGCGTGCACCTCGTTGTGCAGCAGCTCACGCTGCGGGTCGTTGGCGGGGAGTTTGAAAAGCGGTGCATCCATGTCGCGATTGTGCAGCGACCTCAGGACTCCGTTCGGCCCCATGGGGTGATGGATTGCCAATCCGGTGTCTGCCCATCTCATTGAGATGGGAGCGCAGGCAAAGTCAGAACGGAATGTCGTCGTCCATGTCGTCAAAGCCGCTGGAGGGCTTGGCGGGCGCGGTGGCGGGCGCCTGACGGGGTGCGGGAGGCGCCTGGCGGGGCGCTGCGGCCGGGCGGCTATAGCCACCGCCGCCACCTTCATCGCCACCACCCATGCCTTCGCGGCCGCCGAGCAGTTGCAGTTCGGTCGCGATGATGTCCACGGTGTTCTTCTCGACACCGGTGGCCTTGTCCACGTAGGTGCCGTATTTCAGGCGGCCTTCGACGTAGATCGGGCGGCCCTTCTTCACATACTCGCCGGCGATCTCGGCCAGGCGGTCGTAGAAAGTGACGCGGTGCCACTGGGTGTCTTCGATGGTTTCGCCGCTGTTTTTGTCCTTGCGGCGGCTGGAGGTGGCCACGCTCACGTTGGCCACGGCCTGGCCCGACGGCAGGTAACGGATTTCGGGATCGCGGCCGCAGTTGCCGACGAGGATGACTTTGTTGACGGATGCCATGTGTATGCCCTGGGGAAAGTAGCGGGCGGCGCCGGGTCACCGGGCCGCAAAACGGTCAACCATTGTGCCGTAATTGTCACGGTCCGCTCTTGCGGCCTCTGCGCCTGGGCAAGCGGGAGCTGCAAGGCCTACACTGATGCCCGATGAAAGGCGAACCAGACTTCCTGCAAAACGTGCGCAACGAAGTGGGCGATGGTCGGCAATGGCTGGACCGGGCCATCGTGATCGCCTATGCGGTGCTGGCTGGCTTAGCCGTGGTGGGTTTTACCCTGCTGGCGGATGCCGCCTTTGGCGCCTACAGCCAGATGCGCGCCGCTGCCTGGTGGGCGCCCCTGATCTGGACGCCGGCCCTGACGGCCTTGATTGTTTGGGCGGTGCGGCGCTGGGCCCCGGGCGCTGCGGGCTCTGGCGTGCCCCAGGTTTTGACGGCGCTGGCGCCTGAAATGCCTTTGGCCAGCCGTTCGAAATTCGTGTCGCTTCGCTTGTCGGTGGCCAAAATCATTGGGGTCTCGGGCGGCTTGCTGGCCGGGCTGTCCATCGGGCGGCAAGGGCCTTCGGTGCAGGTGGCGGCGGGGGTGATGCTGCACGCCAAACGCTGGCTCTCACCCAAGACCGACATCAGCACGCGCGAGTTGCTGGTGGCTGGCGGCGCAGCCGGCATTGCGGCGGCCTTCAACACACCGCTGGGCGGCATTGTGTTCGCGATTGAAGAGCTGTCCCGGCGCTTGCAGGACCGCAGCAGCGGCCTGATGCTGGTGGCCATTGTGGTGGCGGGTCTGGTGGCGGTGTCGGCCTTTGGCAACCTGTCTTATTTTGGCCGTGTCCGCTCTGAAGATCTCTCCTGGTGGGCGCTGATGTGGCCCGGCTTTCTGGTGGCCCTGGGTTGTGGCCTCCTCGGGGGTTTGCTCTCGCGCCTGATGTTGGCCTCTTTCACCGGTTTGCCCGACCGGTTTTGCGCCTACCGCCGCAAGCGGCCGGTGGCGTTCGCGGCTTACTGCGGTTTTGCAGTGGCGGTGATCGCCGTGGTCACCGACGGCCAGGCAGTGGGCGTGGGTCACCAGAACACGCAGGCACTGCTCAGCAGCGTCGGTGAAGACCAGCACCAGCCGCTGGTCTTCACCGGCCTGAAGTTCGTGGCGTCCTGGCTGTCGGCATGGTCGGGTGTGCCCGGCGGCATTTTTGGCCCCAGCCTTTCTATTGGAGCTGGGCTGGGCGCTGATGTGGCCTGGTTGCTCGATTCACCCCACGGCCCGGCATTGATCGCGCTGGGCATGTGCGGCTTTCTGGCCGCCGTGACCCAGACGCCCATCACCGCCATGATCATCGTGATGGAAATGACGGACGGCCACAGCATGGTGCTCAGCCTGATGGCCTGTGCACTGCTCGCCAGCATGGTCTCGCGCATGATCAGCCGGCCGCTTTACAGCACCATGGCCATGCTGATGATGCGGCGGATCTAGCTGCTTTTCTGGGGTGCGCGCATCGGCCAGGCTACCAAGAGCCAGACCAGGGCCATTGCGGCGCTCACGCCAAAAATGCCGGTGCTGCCCCAGTGCTTGAGCACCAGACCGCCGAGCAGGCCACCCGCAAAGATGCCCAGCGACATCAGGGTGTTGTAAACCCCCAGAGCAGCACCGCGCTCGGCTGGCCGGGCCAGTTGGGAGGCCAGGCTGGGCTGGCTGGCCTCTTGCGTATTGAAGGCTACAAAGTAGGCGGTGAGCAGCAAACCCACCAGCCACAGCGAGGGCGCCCCGAGCTGGGTCAGCAAACCCAGTTGTACCAGCGCGATCAGGGCCACCGTGCCCAGATAGACCTGCTTGAAGTAACCCTTGCGCTCCAGCCGGAACAGCAGCCCTCCCATGATCAGCAGCGAAATGGCGACGGCAGGCAGGTAGACCTTCCAGTGGGCAGCGGCTGGCACGCCGGCTTCCAGCAGCAGGGCTGGCACCGACATCCACATGGCGATTTGCACCGCATGCAGCACAAAAACCCCCAAGTCCACCCGCAACAACTCCACATCCGCCAATACCTGCCGAATGCCCCCGCGCGGCTGCAGGCGGTGTTCTGTGGGCTCAGGCGGCACCACCCAGGCCACCACCACCATGCCGATGGCGGCCATGGCGGCGGTCATCACAAACAGGCCGGCCAGACCAATGTGGGGCACCAGCACCGGCGCGATGCCCAGCGACAACACAAACATGAGCGCAATGCTGATGCCGATCAGCGCCATGGACTTGGTGCGCACCTGGTCGCGCGTTTGGTCGGCCAGCAAGGCGGTCACGGCGGCTGAAATCGCTCCCGCGCCCTGCAGGGCCCGCCCCGCAATCAACCAGTCCAGGCTTGGCGCCCAGGCGGCCACCAGGCTGCCCAAAGCAAAAACGGCCAGTCCGGCAATGATCACCGGCTTGCGCCCTACCCGGTCCGAGGCGATGCCCAGGGGCAGTTGCAGCAGGGCTTGGGTAAGGCCGTAAATGCCCATGGCCAGGCCGACCAGCGCCGCGTCATCACCACCGGGGTAGTGCCGGGCCTCCAGCACAAACACCGGCATCACCAGAAACAGCCCCAGTATGCGCAAGGCATAGATCGAGGCCAGCGACCAGGTCGAGCGTAGCTCGGCCGCTGTCATGCGCACAGCAGAGGGATCGGATGCGTTGGCGTTGGAAGCGGAAGAAACTGACACAGAAACGAACAGGTACATGAAAAACCCGGCTGCTCCAAGCGCAGGCATGGGGCGCTCTGTCGAGCCGGCTGGGCAGCAAACCCTGCCCGGTATTGTGCGCCAAAGCCATTGGCGGCTTATCATGCCGGGTTGCCCTTTTGACGCCGGCCACCGCCGCCTTTGCTCCGTGAATTCACGCCCACCCCCTCTGCGCAGCGATGCCGACGACACCCTCCGGGCCTTGACTGGGCAGGAGCGCTCGATACTGACGAGCCACACCTTGGCCGTGCGCGGCGCACGCACGCACAACCTCAAGAACATCGACCTGGACATCCCCAAGCACGCGCTGGTGGTGATCACCGGGCTCTCAGGCTCGGGCAAGTCCAGCCTGGCGTTTGACACGCTGTACGCCGAGGGTCAGCGCCGGTATGTGGAGAGCCTGAGCGCCTACGCCCGGCAGTTTTTGCAGCTGATGGACAAGCCCGACGTGGACCTGATCGAAGGTCTGTCCCCCGCGATTGCCATCGAACAGAAGGCCACCAGCCACAACCCGCGCTCCACCGTGGGCACCGTCACCGAGATCCATGACTACCTGCGCCTGCTCTACGCCCGTGCGGGCACACCCTATTGCCCCGAGCACGACCTGCCACTGGCGTCGCAAAGCGTGGCGCAGATGGTGGACACAGTGCTCGCCCAACCCGAGGGCACCAAGCTGATGATCCTGGCGCCTGTAGCGCGCGCGAAGAAAGGCGAATTCACCGAGCTGTTCGCCGCCATGCAAGCCCAGGGCTATGTGCGCTTTCGCATTGGCGGGGAGGTGTTCGAGGCCGAAGAGCTGCCACCGCTGAAGAAAACCGAGAAACACAACATCGACGTGGTGATCGACCGCATCAAGGTGCGCTCGGCCGACGAGGGAGGCAGCGACCGACCCGCAGCCGGGCCGCCCCAAGGCGGGGCAGCTCCCGCGGGGGGCAGCGACCCGCGCAGCGGTGGAGCGTGGGGGCCCAATCCTTTGCGCCAGCGGCTCGCGGAAAGCTTCGAGGCCGCCCTGCGCCTGGCCGAAGGCCGCGCGCTGACGGTGGACATGGACACCGGCGCCGAGCAGGCGTTTTCGGCCAAGTTCGCCTGCCCGGTCTGCCACCACACGGTGGGCGAGCTGGAGCCGCGCCTGTTCTCCTTCAACTCGCCACTGGGCGCCTGCCCGGCCTGCGACGGCATCGGCCACACCGAGGTGTTCGACCCCGAGCGGGTGGTGGCCTTCCCCACGCTCAGCCTGGCCAGCGGCGCCATCAAGGGCTGGGACCGGCGCAACGGCTACTACTTCGCGATGATCGAGAGCATCGCGGCGCATTACAAGTTTGACGCCGAGGCGCCGTGGGAAAGCCTGCCCGAGAAGGTTCATCAGGTGCTGCTCTACGGCTCGGGCGAGGAAGAGATCAAGTTCAGCTACGCGCTGGAGTCGGGCGAGCGCGCGGGCAAGAAGATCGCCAAGAAGCACCCCTTCGAAGGCATCATCCGCAACTTCGAGCGCCGCTACCGCGAAACCGACAGCGTGGCCGTGCGCGAGGAACTGGCGCGCTACCGCAGCACACAGCCCTGCCCTGAATGCCACGGCACGCGCTTGCGCAAGGAAGCTCGCCATGTGTTCGTGGGCGACGGCGAGCAGCGCCAGCCGATCTACAAGGTCAGCCACATCACGCTGGGCGAGGCGCTGGACTACTTCCGCCGCCT
>DAIOEI010000170.1:0-5577 GCA_036746335.1 Hydrogenophaga sp.
GGCAGCAACAACCTCTGGACCAACGGCGGCCTGATGTACGCCCCGCCCGTGCGCTAAAACCTCAAGCCCTGGCAGCCTCAGGCTGCCAGGGTGCGGGTCCACCATCCGAATGAATATCCATGCGGGCTTCTTGCCCGTGTGGTTTTCCATTTCCTGAACAACCAAGAGGTTCGCTTGAACAAGCCACCGCCCCCCCGACGCAACAACTGGTCGCTCAACAGCCGTGCAACGCGTGGCCTGATCTTCCAGGCCGTTGCCATTGTGCTGATCGCCGCTGGTTTGTGGTTTCTGGCGCACAACATGCAAGAAAACATGCGTGTGCGCGGCATCCAGAGCGGATTCGACTTTCTGGGTTCGCCCGCCGGCTTTGACATCGGCGAATCCCTGATTCCCTACGAGCCCGACCAAAGTTATGGCAAAGCCATCTGGGTTGGCGTACTCAACACCCTGAAGGTGGCCATCGTCGGCATTGTGCTCACGACCCTGATCGGCGTTGCGATTGGCGTTGGCCGATTTTCACGAAACGCTCTGGTGCGTGGCTTGTGTTATGGCTACGTGGAAGTGTTTCGCAATGTGCCCATCCTGCTGCAACTGCTGATGTGGTACCTGTTCTTTCTGGAAATCCTGCCCCCTTCCAACGAAGCCTGGAGCACCGCCGGGCTGGTGTTCCTGAGCAAGGCCGGGTTGTCTTTTGCGGTGCCCGCTGCCGGTATTGGCCATGTGCTTGCCGGCGCACTGCTCGGCCTGGTCGGGGGGCTGTACTGGCGCCGCCGCGTGCACCAGCGCTTCGAACTCACCGGACAAGACGGTGACCGGGTCTGGATTCCGGCTGCCCTCATCCTGGTGCTCGCCGTGGTGGGCTGGGTGGTGGCGGGCATGCCCCGAGAGTGGGATGTACCCGAACAGCTGGCCTTCATGGTCGATGGCGGCGCCAGTGCGTCGGCCGAATTCCTTGCCCTGCTGATCGGCCTGACGATCTACACCGCAGCGTTTGTGGCCGAGGTCGTTCGTGGTGGCATCCAGTCCGTCAGCCGCGGCCAGGACGAAGCCGCCGCCGCTCTTGGATTGAGCCAGAAACACAAGATGAAGCTGGTCATCCTGCCTCAGGCCATGCGGGTGATCATTCCGCCATTGACGAACCAATACCTGAACCTGACCAAGAACTCCTCGCTGGCGGTGGCCGTGGGCTATCCCGATGTGGTCTCGATTGCCAACACCACCCTGAACCAGAGTGGCCGGGCGGTGGAGTGCATCGCCATCATCATGCTGGTTTACCTGTCCACCTCCCTGTCCACCTCGCTGCTGATGAACTGGTACAACCAGCGCATGGCCATTCAAGAACGTTGAGGTCAATGGCCATGTCAGACACTTTCATCCCCATTCAAGCGCGTCCGTCCCCGGTTCGCACCACTGGCCTCATTCCCTGGGTTCGCCGCAATCTTTTTGCCGACTGGCGCAGCGGCATCACCACCCTGTTCATGCTGGCGCTCGCGCTCTATTCCTTGCCGGCACTGTGGCAATGGGGTGTGGCCGGTGCTGTTTTTGGCGCCAATGCCGACGCCTGTCAGGCCGCCCGGGGCGTGGGCGCTTGCTGGGGCGTGGTCACCGAGAAGTACCGCATCATTGTCTTTGGGCGCTACCCGTTCGAGGAACAGTGGCGCGCCTTGCTGGCAACCTCCCTGATGGTGGGTGGCCTGGTTCTCAGCTGTATCCGCTACTTCTGGAAGCCTTGGCTGGCTGCCATGTGGGCCGGTATCCTGGTGGTGTTTTTTGCACTCATGGGCGGCGGCAGCTTCGGCCTGAGCGAAGTGCGCACAGACCTCTGGGGCGGACTGCCGCTGACTGTGATGCTGGCCACGCTGTCCATCTTCCTGGCCTTCCCGATCGCCATTCTGGTGGCCCTGGGGCGGCGCAGCAATTTGCCAGCGATTCGTTCAGCCTGTGTGATCTACATCGAGCTGATCCGGGGCGTGCCGCTGATCTCGGTGCTGTTCATGGCCTCGTTCATGTTCCCGCTGTTCATGCCACAGGGCATGAGCATCGACGTGCTGGTGCGCGTGGTGGCTGGCATCACGCTGTTTGCCGCCGCCTACATGGCCGAGATCATCCGCGGCGGCTTGCAGGCCATCCCCAAAGGCCAGCTCGAAGCCGCCGACACGCTGGGCCTGAGTTACTGGCAGACCCAGCGCAAGATCGTCTTGCCGCAGGCCTTGGCCATGGTCGTGCCCAGCATGATGAACAACTTCATCTCCATCTTCAAGGACACCTCCCTGGTCACCATCGTGAGCCTGTACGAGCTGACCGGAGCGCTGGCGCTGGCGCTGAACTCCGACGTCGAGTGGCGTCCTTTCAAGATCGAGGCCTACCTGTTCATCACCTTCATCTATTTCGTTTTCTGCTTCGCCATGTCTCGCTACAGCCTGTGGGTGGAAAAACAACTGTCCGCCAGCAAGGCGCGATGAAAGTCCCCACCCCCGTTTCTCGCTCACTGCGTGTGGCTCGAATCCCCCCTCAAGGGGGCGACACCAGCGGCCTGGCGAAGCCGGTTCCGCGGTGTCCCTGGATCGCGCTCTGGCTCTCGCAACGCACCCTATTGAATTAGAAGGTAAAAGGAATTTATCGTGACTGAACCCATCATCCGTTTCGACAAAGTCAACAAGTGGTACGGCAACGACTTCCATGTCCTGCGCGACATTGATCTGGACGTGGCCAAAGGAGAGCGCATCGTGGTTTGCGGCCCGTCGGGCTCCGGCAAATCGACCCTGATCCGCTGCATCAACCGCCTCGAAGAGCACCAGCAGGGCCACCTGATCGTGGACGGCATCGAGCTAACCGACGATATCAAAGCCATCGACCAGGTCCGCAAGGAAGTGGGCATGGTGTTCCAGCAGTTCAACCTGTTTCCTCACCTGACGGTGCTGGAGAACCTCACCCTCTCGCCCATGTGGGTGGGCAAGGTGCCCAAAAAAGAAGCCGAAGAACGCGCCATGCAGCAATTGCAGCGGGTGCGCATTGCCGAGCAAGCCAGCAAATACCCGCTGCAGCTCTCGGGTGGTCAGCAGCAGCGCGTAGCGATTGCGCGCGCCCTGTGCCTGACGCCCAAGATCATGCTGTTTGACGAGCCCACCTCGGCACTCGACCCGGAAATGATCAAGGAGGTGCTGGACGTCATGATCGAACTGGCGAATCAGGGCATCACCATGATCTGCGTCACCCACGAAATGGGTTTTGCCAAGGCCGTGGCGGACCGCGTCATCTTCATGGACCAGGGCCAGATCGTCGAGCAGAACAACCCGCACGACTTCTTCAACAACCCACAAAACGAGCGCAGCCGGGACTTCCTGTCCAAAATCCTCGGCCACTGAGCGGCCACCGCCAACGCCGGGTCGGGATGCCCTGAGCAGGAACTTTCTGCCATGGCGGGCTATCATTGCTGCATGCGCGTGCTGCTGATCGCTTTCATGATTGCCCTGCTGCCTGTCCGGGCCTGGCTGGGCGATGCCATGGCGGTGTCCATGGTGGCATGGTCCGACCAAGCCGTCGTGAACGCCGCAGCCCAGCTCAGCAACAACACAGACTCTACGGCCGTGCCGCCCTGCCATGGCAGTGGTGATGCACACGGGCCTGCAGCCTTCTCCGGGCAGCTCGGCGCTCACCATGCTGACGAGCACCTGGCCGAGCCGGGCGAGGCGCCCTTATGCCACACACTTTGTGACGTGTGCAACGGACCCGCCATGGCCCATGTGGCGCCATCAGCCTCGATTCTGGAAGCGCTGCCGCATTGGACAGCCCCCTCCCCTGAGCGCTTTGCAAGCCACCACGTCCGCCGGGACGTGCGCCCACCCATCGCCTGATACCGACAGCACAGGTGCGCCTGTCGCACGCCCACGGCGTGCCGCAGATGCGATTGCAGTCTTATCAGGAGATCTTTCATGTTCACCCCCTTCCGGCGGACTCCGCCGGTCTTGAGTACCGGCGCTGGCGCAGGTCTGCTGCTGTGTGTGGTCCAGGCGGCCGCCCTTTGGCCTGGCACAGCCAGCGCCAGTGAAAATTTCAGCCGTGTCGGACAAGCGCTTGCAGCAACCGACCCGGCACACCCTGCGGAGCCACCACTTCCCCTGCGCCTGCCGCTACAGGCCACACCTGCAGGACCACAGCCCCAAGCGGAACGCAATGCTGCACTGGCCCAGTGGCAGCAGGCCAACGCAAGGGTGGCCGACTTTCCACGCGGTCACATCGACATCCTGCGCTGGGAAGCTGCACAAGGCCTCTCGGACACCTCCTCAGACACCAAAACGCCGGAGGCAACGGCCTTTTCGGCCTTGCTGACGCAGGCATTGGCACTGGCGCCGGACTTGATGGACCAAGCGGACCTTGGTGCGCTCGATCGCGCCGAGCGGCAGGCCGCACTGGCCGACCGGGTTCGGCAACTGCAAAGCGCCTGGCTGCAGGCCATTGCGGCGCGGGCCAAACTGCAACGGGCAACCGATGTGCTGGAAAACGCCCGCACCGGCGCTGAACTCGGCCGTCGCATGGTGGTGGCCGGGAACTGGAGCCCGATGAAGCAGCTGCAGGAGCGCCAGACCGAGACCGCCGCACGCCAGGCCTGGTTGTCGGCCCAACTCGCGGAGCGGGTCGCCATAGAGCAACTGGGTCGCGAGCTGGGCTTGTGGCAAGCCGCTGAAATGGACGCTCTGCGCCGCCAGTTGCCGCTGGACCTGCCTGCCGCCCCACCCCAGGCGCCCGATGCCCCGCCCAAGGGCGTGGAGCCGACTGTGCTCTCTGCTCAGGCCAAGTTGATGCACGCGCGCGCGCAAGCTGCGCTGCAGTGGCGCGGCGCTGCGCCCAGCCCTGCCTGGTTGGCCGCACAAGCCGAAGCAATGGCCGAAGCAGTGACCAGTGGCGCTGAGGGCTCCCAGCCCCTGCGCTTGCCCCTGATCCGTGACCCACAGCAGCGCAACGACCACCGCAGCGCCCATGCAGCACAGACCAGTGCAGCCCTGTTGCGGCAAGCGGCCGAGCTGCGCTCCAAAGCCCGCGAGGCCTGGGCAGCGCTGCAAACCCACCACGCCCTGGCCCGGCTTGCGCAAGACGAATCCCTGCCCCAGCAGGAGGCGATGGAACAAGAAGTCTTGCAGCGCTACAACGGCATGTTCGTCAGCACCTGGGAACTGCTGGCAGCCGCCCGTGCACGCCTGGCTGCGCTGGACAACCAGACCGATGCCCGGCTGGCCTACTGGCTCGCCGAGGCCGACTGGCGAGCCCTGCTCGCCGGAGGCTCGTTCAGCGGCGCCCAGATGGCTAGCGGCGCCGCCGGCAATGGCAATGACCAACCCAAAGGACACTGAAATGCAAAGAAGACAATTTTTCACAGGTGCCGCCGTCGGCGCCGTGGGTCTGGGTGCGGTCGCGGCCGCAGGGGTCAGCCGGGTGGCCATGGCCGCCCTGCCCGAGATCGTGGAACAGGGATCGGCCTCCACCGCCGCCCCCTGGACGCCGCCCGGCGTGACGGGCGCGGGCCACCCCTACAACCCGGTGGTCACGCTCAACGGCTGGACCCTGCCCTGGCGCATGAAC
>DAIOEI010000171.1:0-5556 GCA_036746335.1 Hydrogenophaga sp.
GCCAGCACATCTTCCAACGCGTCGTCGGCCACCACCTCGTGCACCAGTCCCATTTCGTGCGCTTCGCGAGCGCGGTAGCGGCGGCCCGAGAGCAGGCAGTCGCGCGCCTGGCGCTCGCCCAGGCGCCGCCAGACAAACGGGGCGATCTGCGCCGGCGGCAGACCGAGCGTGACCTCGGGCGTGGCGAACACCGAGCGCTGGGTGGCCAGCACCCGATCGGCACAACAGACCAGGCCGAAGCCGCCGCCCATGGCCGGACCGTCCACCGCGCAAATCAGCCATTGCGTCAGGTTCGCCAGCGCGTGCAGCAGATCACCAAAACGGCGGTTCATGGCGAGCAGGGGATCGGCTTCGCCGGGTGGCAGCGACCGGCCGATGGCGCTGGAAAAACCGCTGAGGCTGCCGCCGGCGCAGAAGGCACCCGCCGCCCCGGTGAGCACCACGGCGCGCAGGCTGCTGTCGCGCAGAGCCCGATCACAGGCCGCCAGCAGGCCATCGACCATGCCTTCGGACAGCGCATTGCGCGCAGCCGGGTCGTTGAGCGTCCAGCGCTCGGTATCGCCCTGCCGCACCACCAGAAAGTTGTTCATGATCACCTGCAAAGTTGAAGTGAAGTGTCTGATTCAGTAGTCGCCGAAGATCCGGCTTTGCCGGTCCCAGGGCGACGTCCCCCTTGGGGGGAAGCCGCGTCAGCGGCGCAGGGGGGCTTTCTGAATACCCATCATCTTGGTGAGGATGCCCAGCATGACTTCATCCGCACCGCCGCCGATGGAGGCCAGCCGCCCGTCGCGGTACATGCGCGAGACCTTGTTGTCCCAGGTGAAGCCCATGCCGCCCCAGAACTGCAGGCAGGTGTCGGGCACCTCTCGGTTCAATCGCCCCGCCTTGAGCTTGGCCATGGTGGCCCACTCGGTCACGTCGGCGCCACCCACGTAGTGTTCGCAGGCTTGGTAGGTCAGCGCACGCAGGCTTTCCACCTCGGTCTTCAGCTCGGCCAGCTTGAACTGCACCCACTGCTGTTCAGCGAGCGTGGCACCGAACAGCTGGCGCTCCTGTGCGTAGTCCACGGTCCACTGAATGCAGTTGGTCAAGCTCTGGATGCAACTGGCCGCGGCCCACAGGCGCTCCTCCTGGAACTGTTGCATCTGGTAGATGAAGCCCGCGCCCTCGGCGCCGATGCGGTAGCGCTGCGGCACACGCACCTCGTCAAAGAACAGCAGGCCGGTGTCGCTGCTGTTCATGCCGATCTTTTTGATCTTCTGGCCGACCTCGAAGCCTTTGACGGCCTTGCCGTTCTCGCGCAGCGGCACCATGACCAGGCTCTTGTTCTTGTGTGCGGGGCCGTCGCTGGTGTTGACCAGCATGCACATCCAGTCGGCCTGGATGCTGTTGGTGATCCACATCTTCTGGCCGCTGATGACGTAGTCGTCTCCATCCTTGCGCGCCACGGTTTTGATGGCCGACACATCGCTGCCAGCGCCCGGTTCGCTCACGCCGATGCAGCCCACCGCGTCGCCCGAGATGGCAGGCGCGAGAAACTGTTCTTTCAGCTCGTCGCTGCCAAAGCGCGCCAGCGCAGGGGTGCACATATCGGTCTGCACGCCGATGGCCATGGGCACGCCGCCGCAATGGATGTGGCCCAGCGTCTCGGCCATGGCCACGCTGTAGGAATAGTCCAGCCCCATGCCGCCGTAGGCCTCGGGTTTGGTCAGCCCCAGCAGGCCGAGCTGTCCAAGGCCCTTGAACACCTCGTGCGCCGGGAAGATTTCGGCGGCCTCCCATTCGTCCACAAAGGGGTTGATCTGCTCGTCGATGAAGCGCTTGAGCGTCTTCTGGATTTCGCGGTGCTCGTGGGTGAATTGCATGGTGGGTCTCCTGGGAATGAATGGAGCGGGCGCGTGGTTCAGGCCAGCAGGTCGAAGTGGCCCACGGAATGCGCTGCTCCGTTGAGCGCGATCTCCACCCGGTGGCGACCGGGGTGGTGGGTGCGGGTGGTCATCTGGCGCAAGGACAGGGTTTTTTCCAGCACAACGGTGGCGCCTGGTTCGACCGTCACCGTGCTGCCCTTGAACACCTTGGGGCTGAGCGAGCCGTCGGCCTTGGCGTAGAAAACGCGCCAGTCGGCCAGGGCGCTGGCGGTTTCGCCGCTAGGGTTGTGCAGCGCGCACGACAACACCACCCGCTCGCCAATACGCGCCACCGCCGGCACCACAGCCGCCCGCGCCACCACCAGCGGCGAGCGCTGCCCATGACCGAACAGGGCCAGAGCCTGCGGGTCACCGCGCTTGATCGCGGTGCGCAGGGCGTGGCGCAGCAAGGCCTGGCGCGCGGCGGGCACCGGGGCCTCGCTGAGCCAGCGGGCCGCCAGCGCGTTCAGCCGCTCGGGGTGGTCTTTGCCGATGTCGTTGAGGTGGTTGGCCACCGAGCGGCGCACATACGACGACGGATCGTCGCGCAGACGCTCCAGCAGCGGCAGCACCGGCGCCGGATCGCGGATGAAGGCGGGCAGGCGCGCCGCCCAGGGCAGGCGCGGGCGGGTGGCTTCGCTGACCGCTCGACGCACATGGGCGCTGGTGTCTTCGGCCCAGCGCGCGAGTTCCGCCAGCGTGGCCTCGGGGTGTTGTTGCAGGTAGGGCCGCAGGCTGAATTCGGCGGTGAAACGCTGGGTGAGCGCGTGTTGCGCGCGGAACGCATCGCCCAGGTGGTCCAGCCCGTGGGCGGCGAGGTAGAGGCTGTGCGGCAGGTAAAAAAAACTGCTGGGCACATCGCCGCTGGCCACCGGCTCGCCCTTGGCGTCCAGCCCCTGTGGCTGCCCCATGGACGCGGTCAACAGGGCCGCCGCCTCGGGGAACGCGGGCGGCAGGTGGCGCGCCAGCACCTCGGCCAGGCGGCGCCCGCGTTCCATCAAACCCAGTTGATCGAAATCGGGCCCGGCTTGCTGGGCAAACGTGTCGGGGCGCAGACCGGCCCCGGCGCCCGCGAGTTGCTCGCCCAGCAGGCGCGGCGCGCTGGACGGGATCAGGTACTGGAGGGTGGTGGCCACGCAATCCGCCTCACATGCGCGCCACGCCAAATTGCATCGGCCGCGTCTGGCGCAAAGCCGCTTCGGCGCAGGTGTCGAGGCAGAAGCTCAGCACCGCCCGCGTGTCGCGCGGGTCGATCACGCCGTCGTCCAGCACCAGGCCGCTGGTGTAAAAAGCGTCGGCCTGCGACTCGAACTTCTGCACGATGGCGTCCGTCTGCGCCTGCATCTGCGCCTGCACCTCGGGCGTGTCGGTGGCGATGCCTTTGCGCGCCAGACCGGCCTCGGCCACGATCTGCATGGTCTTGGCCGCCTGCTCGCCACCCATGACCGCCGTGCGCGCGTTGGGCCAGCTGAACAGGAAACGCGGCGCGTAACCGCGGCCACACATGCCGTAGTTGCCGGCGCCGAAGCTGGCGCCGCACTGCACGGTGATCTGCGGCACGGTGGCATTCGTCACTGCCTGGATCATCTTGCTGCCGTGCTTGATCATGCCGGCCTGCTCGCTGTCCTTGCCGACCATGTAGCCGGTGGTGTTCTGCAGGTAGACGATGGGATGGCCGAGCTGGCACATCCACTGGATGAAGTGCGTGGCCTTGTTGGCACCCGCCACGTCGATGGGGCCGTTGTTGCTGATGAGGCCGACCGCATGGCCGCCAATGCGCGCCTGCGCGCAGACGGTGGCTGCACCGTAGAGCGGCTTGAATTCGAGCAGGTCGGACGCGTCGGTGATGCGCAGCATCACCTCGCGCATGTCCACCGGCTCGCGGTGGTGCGGTGGCATGAGGGCGAGCAGGTCGTCGGCATCGAAGCGCGGCGGCTCGGCAGATCCGGCGGGTGCCGCCTGCCAGCCGGTCTGGTTCACCACACGCCGGGCGATGCCCAGGGCCTCGCGGTCGTCCTCGGCCAGGTATTCGCCCAGCCCGGAAACGCTGGTGTGCATCTCGGCACCACCCAGCTCTTCTTCGGTCGCCACCTCGCCGGTCGCGGCCTTGAGCAAGGGCGGACCGGCCAGAAACGCGCGTGAGCGGCCGCGCACCATGATCACCACGTCGGAGAGGCCGGGCATGTAGGCGCCGCCCGCCGTGCCCGAGCCGTGTTGCACGGTGATGACCGGCAGGCCTGCGGCGGAGAGGCGCGCCAGGTTGCGGAACAGGCCACCGCCAAGCACGAAGCCCTCAACCTGGTACTTCATGAGGTTGGCGCCCGCGCTCTCGACCAGATGGACAAACGGCAGCCGGTTCTCCAGCGCCATCTCCTGCACGCGCTGGATCTTCTCCAGCCCGCGCGCCTGGATCGCCCCGGCCTCGATCCCGGAGTCGCTGGCCACCACCATACAACGCACGCCGCTGATGAAGCCGATGCCGGCCAGCATGCCGCCGCCAGGCACCGATTTCTCAGGGTCCTTCGTGTCCTGCAGGAAACCAGCCAGCGAACACAGCGGCAACCAGGGCGCGCCGGGGTCCAGCAGCAGGCCGATGCGTTCGCGCGGCAGCAGTTGCCCGCGTTTGTCGAACACGGGTTTCGATTTCGCCGAGGCCTGCGCAGCGCGGTCTTCCAGCGCGCGCAGCTGGGTGATGCGTTCCAGCATCGCGGCGCGCCGCTGCGAGGCCTGCTCGCTGTGGGGGTTGAAGGCGCTTTGAAAACTCATGACTGGAACACCTTGGGCGTCACGTACCGGTGAAAGCCGTCAAACGGCTTCACCGCGTCGCGCTGCTGCACGTCGGCAGGCGCGGCCACCAGGCCCCAGCCCATGCGCACCTGCGGCCGCGCGCCGTCCACCCGCAGCACCGTGCCGCTGATGAAGCTGGCGGCGGGCGAGAGCAGGAAGACGATGGCGGCCGAAGTCTCGGCCTCGTTGCCAAAGCGGCCCGCTGGCACGGTCTGGCGCATCTCGCGCAGCATCGGCGCTGCCTCGGGCGGGTAATGGTCCATGCCGCTGGAGGCGATGTAGCCCGGCGCCACCGCGTTCACTCGCACACCGCTTTTGGCCCACTCCATCGCCGCGGTCTCGGTGAAGCTGACCATGCCCGCGCGCGCCGCGCCGCTGTGGCCCATGCCGGGCATGGAGCCCCAGATGTCGGCCACGATGTTGACGATGGCGCCGCCGTGCGCCGCCATGCTCTGCAGGTAACACTCGCGCGCCACCAGAAAGCCGCCGGTGAGGTTGGTGTCGAGCACCGCCTGCCAGCCCTTGGCGCTGATTTTTTCCAGCGGCGTGATGTACTGGCCGCCCGCGTTGTTGACCAGGCCATCGATGCGTCCGTGCGCGGCCACGATTTCGCCCACCATGGCCTTGACCGCGTCTTCGTTGCGGATGTCGCACGGGTGGAAGCTGGCCTGGCCGCCGTCGGCCGCGATCTCGGCCGCCGTGGCCTGCAGCTTCTCCAGCTTGCGGCCCACCAGCACCACGTGGGCGCCCAGGCTGGCGAGTTCGTGCGCGGTGCAGCGGCCAATGCCCGAGCCGCCGCCGGTGACAACCATCACCTGGCCGGTGAGCAAACCCGGCCGAAACGCCGAGCGGTAGCGTGTGT
>DAIOEI010000172.1:0-5552 GCA_036746335.1 Hydrogenophaga sp.
TACCAGGCCTACCAGTTCCAGTCCGACATGGTCTCGCCGCTGCGGCTCGCCGCCCAGCACCTGAGCGCCGCGCTGTGGTTGCAGAAAACCGAGCGCACCGTGGTGCGCAAGGTGGCGGCCGCCTGCGACGTGCTCTCGCGGTTGCGCCTGACCCACACGCGTCCGCCCTACAACATCCACTCGGTGACCATCGGCGAGCGTGAGGTGGCGGTGGTGGAGGAAGAGGTGCTCAGGCTGCCGTTTGGCACCCTGCTGCGTTTCCGGAAGGTGGGCGCCGACGATCTGCCGGAGCAACCCAAGGTGCTGCTGGTTGCACCGCTCTCGGGCCACTTCGCCACCCTGCTGCGCGAAACCGCCAAGACCCTGCTGCAGGACCACGAGGTCTACATCACCGACTGGCACAACGCGCGCGATGTATCGCTTTTGCACGGCGGCTTCAGTCTGGACGACTACATTGGCTACCTGATCCGCTTCACCGAGTCGGTGGGCGAAGGCAGCCACTTGGTGGCGGTGTGCCAGCCCTGCGTGGCTGCGCTGGCCGCCACGGCGGTGATGGCCGAAGACGACAACCCGGCCCAGCCGCGCAGCCTGACGCTGATGGCGGGCCCGGTCGACTGCCGCGTCAACCCGACCGAGGTCAATAAGCTCGCCACCAGCAAGCCCATCGACTGGTTCGAGAAGAACCTGATCAGCCATGTGCCGCTGCCGCACGCGGGTTTCATGCGCCGCGTCTATCCTGGTTTTGTGCAGCTCAGCGCCTTCATGGCGATGAACCCGGAGCGGCACAAGCAGTCGTTCCGCCACATTTACGAGCACCTGGAACACGGTCGGCTCGAAGAAGCCGCAACGATCCAGGACTTCTACGAGGAATACCTGGCGGTCAACGATCTCCCAGCCGAGTTCTACCTGGAAACAGTGGAAAAGGTGTTCCAGACCTACGACCTGCCGCGCGGCGCATTGACCTACCGGGGCCGCACGGTGAACCCCGCCGCCATCCGCCGCACCGCGCTGATGACGGTCGAAGGCGAGCGCGACGACATCTGCTCGGTCGGCCAGACCGTGGCAGCGCAGGACCTGTGCCCCAATGTGCGCCCCTACCTGAAAACCCACCACATCCAGACCGGCGTGGGCCATTACGGCGTGTTCAGCGGGCGCCGGTGGAACCATCAGATCTATCCCCGGGTGCGCGAGCACATTCACGGTGCGACGGGTTAACGCCCCGCCCAGGCCAACCAGCACGGCCTGAACGAGGCGCAAGGCTGTCAGCGTAGTTGCAGGCAGACGTCGTTAACATGTGGAACATGGGCAAATTTCACACCCATGTGGTTCATACGTTCCGGGCTCTGCTGATCCTGGCGGCGTTTATCTGCTTGGCAGGTTTCGCTCATGGGGCGGGCCTTCAGCGTGATGCCACCGACCTGCTGAGCTACTGGGTCGATGACTCCGGGCAGGCCAGCCCGGATACGGTGGCGCAAATGCCGCCCGACGAATGGCAGCCACTGCGGCAACAGCCCAGTTTTTCCCTGCCGCCAGATGCAGCGCTGTGGCTGAAGCTGTCGGTGCCGCCCAAAGACCACGAACAGCCGTGGTTCCTGATGCTCAACGGCGCAGCTTTTCTGGACAGCGTGCAATGGTTCCAGACCGGCCTGGATGGCCGTTGGAGCATCCAGCAAGCCGGTGACCGCCTGCCCGTGGCTGCCTGGAGCATCCCGGATCATTCCCCCGTCTTCGCACTGGAGCCGAGCGCCGACACGGCATGGTTGCGACTGACGAACCACCCTGCCCCGTTGAGCCCGGGCGCCACGCTCCTGGATGCACCTGCCCTGCAAAAAAACCGCGCCTGGACACATCTGCTGGTAGGCGCCTACCTGGGTCTTGGGGTGCTGACCCTGTTTCTGGGTTGGGTGATGGCGCGCCTCTACCGAGACAAGGCGTTTGCAGCTTATGTGGTTTATGTCGGATGCATGCTGGGTTTTCAAATGTCCTTCACCGGCGTCGGCGGACATTTTTTCTGGCCCCATTCGGCCGCCTGGAACCATGCGGCACCGGCGGTCTTCATGCTGTGGCTCACCGGATCGGGCATCTGGTTCGTGCGAGAAGTGTGCTCCCTGGACAGGTTGAGCCCGGCAGTCAGTCGCCTGGCGATGTTGTGGGCCCTGTTCGGACTGGTCTATCCGGCGCCGCACCTGGGCATGCCCAGCCATGGGACCATGACCGGCTTGAACCTGTATGGTTTGCTGTCGGTGTTGCTGAGCATGGGGCTGTGCCTCTGGGCCTGGCGCCGGGGTGAGCGCTATGCAGGCTGGGTGGCCCTGGGTTTTCTGCCGCTGCACCTGACCTACCCGTTTCCCGCCTTGCGCGCGGCCGGCTGGCTGCCAGACAGCTGGTTCACCCAATACGCCGTGCTGATCGGCTCTGCCATCGAGATCCCCTTTTTGCTGTACGTATTGCACCGCCGGGCCAAACACTTCAGCGAAAACCGGGCGCGCCTGAAGGCGCTGGACAGCACCGATCCACTCACCGGACTGACCATCACGCCGGTATTGCACCTGCGCCTGCGCGATGCGATCCGCCGATCACGGCGCTATGGGCACACCTGTGGCCTCATGCTGGTTGAGTTGTCCAACCATGCCGACATCCGCATGCGCCTGGGGCTGGAAGCCAGTGACCGCGCGCTCGTGGTGACCGCAGCAAGAATCTCGCGCGTGATCCGGGATGTGGATACCGTCTGCCGTGTCAAGGAGACGCGATTTGTGGTGCTGCTGGAAGGCCCTCAGGGCAGCGAGACCCTCAAACCGCTTGCGCAGCACATGGTGGCCAAAGGGCTGGAACCCACTTCTATCCTGCCCGAAGACACCAGCCTTCGGCTGCGGCTGGTCACGTTATTGCTGCCGACCGAGCAACCACTCGCCGAGGAGGAGGACGAGCGAGACCTGGTCAACCGCACGCTGGCCCGCATGCACCAGGCACTGGACGAATTCACAATCGCCCCCGGCAAATCGGTTCGTCACCTGCCGGCGGCCTGAGTCCCCTGCCGGCTGGCGTTTGCGTGCCGACCGCACGTCTGGTTACTTCGCTTCACCTGCGCTGCACACGAGCGCGGGATAATTGCACCCGTGTTGGTGCCTCGTTTTTGCCATTTTTTGCCCATGCTGGGGCTGTGCTCCGCGTTTTTGCTGAGCACGGCACCGGCGCGGGCTGGGCTGGTGGACTTGCCGCCCATTGACCGCATCGTCCATTACCAGCCCAAACTGCCACTGCAAATATTCACCTCAGATGGGGTGGAGCTGGCGCAATTTGGTACCGAACGGCGCGAATACGTGCCACTGGCCCGCACGCCACAGCTTCTGCAAGACGCGGTGCTGGCGGTAGAAGACGCGCGGTTTCGTGAGCACGCGGGTGTAGATCCCAAAGGCATGGCGCGCGCGGCGCTGGCCATGCTCACCGGCGGGCGCAAACAAGGAGCAAGCACCATTACCCAGCAACTGGTGCGCACCATGCTGCTTTCGCGCGAACTGACGGTGGAGCGCAAGACCAAGGAAATCCTGCTCGCACTCAAGGTAGAGGAAGCCTTGTCCAAAGACCGTATCCTGGAGATCTACCTCAACGAGATCTTCCTGGGCCAGCGTGCCTATGGTTTTGCTGCGGCGGCGCAAACCTATTTCGGCAAACCCATGGATCAACTGAGCATTGCCGAGACGGCCATGCTGGCTGGGTTGCCCCAGAACCCGCACTACGCCAATCCGGTCACCAATCTTCAACGCGCCGTGGCACGCCAGCACATCGTCTTGCAGCGCATGCTCACCGTCGGTGTGATTACCGAAACCCAAATGGCGCAGGCCAAAGCCGAGGTCTTGACCCTTCGGCCGCGCAGGCAACAGGGCATCAACGCGGGGCATGTGGCCGAGATGGCACGCCGCCAGGTGGTGGAACGCTTTGGCGACCAGGCCTACTCAAAAGGCATCCGGGTGATCACCGCCCTGCGGGCGGAAGACCAGCGAGCGGCACACGCTGCGGTTCGGCGGGGCGTGCTGGCCCAGGACAGGCGCCAACCATGGCGCGGACCCGAGGCCCAGGAAAACCTGCCGGTCGGCGGTGGCACCGAACTCGAACGCGCAGCGGCCCAGGCACTCAAGTCCGTCCGTGACGACGACGTGTTGCGCCCCGCCATCGTGCTCGCCGCCAGCCCCAAAGAAGTCAGCGCTCAACTGCCCGATGGCGAAGTGGTGCGCATCCAGGGGCAGGGCCTGGCCTGGGCACGAGCAGGCCTGAACGCCAAAGCGGGCGATGCGCTGAGAATCCGTCGGGGCTCTGTGCTGCGCCTGGAACAGAGCGGTAAAACATGGTCCATCTCCCAGTGGCCTGAAACAGAAGCTGCTCTCGTGGCCATGGACACCCGCACTGGGCGCGTCAGAGCGCTCGTCGGTGGTTTTGACTTCTCACGCCAGCCATTCAATCACGTCACCCAAAGCTCTCGTCAGCCAGGCTCCACCATCAAACCGCTGCTGTATTCCGCCGCGCTGGAAGCGCGCGTGATGCCCGCAACGCTGGTGGACGACCGCCCTTTCACAGCCCCCAACGGCTGGAGCCCGAACAACAGCGGGAGCAGCGCTGATGAAGGGCCGGTCACCATGCGCGAGGCGCTGAGCCGGTCCAGCAACCGTGTCAGCGTGCGGCTGCTGCAACACACCGGGGTGGAAGCGGGGCGCCAATGGTTGGGGCGCTTTGGCCTGAGCACGAACCAACAGCCCGACAACCTGACCCTGGCACTGGGCACCGGGCAAACGACACCCCTTCAGATGGCCCGTGCGTACGCCACGCTGGCCAACGGCGGCTGGATGGTGGAGCCGGTGGTGATCGAGAAAATCACCGATGCCCAGGGAAGAGTCCTGTTTGAGGCCCCTGCGCCACCTGTGCTGACAGAAGACAAACGCACCCTGCCCGCCCGCAACGCCTATGTGATGAACAGCCTGTTGGCAGAGGTGACCCGCACCGGTACCGCGGCGCGGGTTCAGGGAACCCTCAAACGCCCCGATCTTTACGGAAAAACCGGCACCACCAACGACGCGGTGGACGCCTGGTTTGCGGGCTACCACCCCAGCCTCGCGGCGGTGGTCTGGATGGGCTACAGCCAGCCGCGCAGCCTGGGCGACCACGAGTCGGGTGGGCGGCTGGCATTGCCCATCTGGACCGATTACATGAGCACAGCTTTGAAGGCAGTGCCCGTTGCGCCATTGCCTGATGCCCCGCCAGGCCTGCTGTACCAGCATGGCGACTGGCTCTACAGCGAATGGCAGGAGGGTGGTTCTGTGGCCACCATCAGCGACGAGTGGGGCACCGAGTACGCGTCTACACCCACCCTGTTGGACACGATACGCGGCCTGTTCGAATAGGCTGTTTCAGCCAGCGCAGATACGCGCTCTGGCCTCTGCATATTCGCGCTTGAAACGCGCTACCAAGTCGGCAGCAGGCACCACCTCGCGGATGGCGCCAATGCCTTGGCCACAACCCCAGATGTCTTTCCAGGCCTTGGCCGCGTTGGCGCCTTCGCC
>DAIOEI010000173.1:0-5532 GCA_036746335.1 Hydrogenophaga sp.
TGGCGATCTGGCGCGGCCGGGCGATGCTGGCCGGGCGCTTCTTGCTGTACATGTCCGCGACCTTGATCTTGTAGTAATCGGCCACGGTCTTCTGGATGTTCTCCACGCCGATCTGCCGGTTCTGGATCGACAGCAGGTCTTTGAGCGCGTCTCGCGCGAGCTGGATGGAGATGTCTTTCTGATTGAAACGGGAGTACGCGAGGATTTTGCGCAAAGCGCCTTCGAGCTCGCGCACGTTCGAACGCACGTTCTTGGCCACAAAAAATGCCACCTCTTCGGGCATGACGGCGTTCTCGGCGGCTGCCTTGTTGATCAGAATCGCCACGCGCATTTCCAGCTCGGGCGGTTCGATGGCGACCGTGAGCCCCGAGTCAAACCGCGAGACCAGGCGCTCGTGGATATCGGCCAGGCCCTTGGGGTAGGTGTCGCTGGTGAGCACAATGTGGCTCTTGCGCGCCAGCAGGGCTTCAAACGCGTTGAAGAACTCTTCCTGCGTGCGTTCCTTGTTGGCGAAGAACTGCACGTCGTCAATCAACAGCAGGTCCAGCGAGTGGTAGCGCTGCTTGAACTCGTCAAAAGTCTTGCGCTGGTAAGACTTGACCACATCCGAGACGAACTGCTCGGCGTGGATGTACAAAACCTTGGCCTGTGGGCGGTCGGCCAGCAAATGGTTGCCGATGGCGTGCACCAGGTGGGTCTTGCCCAGGCCCACGCCCCCATAGATGAACAATGGGTTGTAGAGCTGGCCCAGGCTGCCCGCGACATGCATGGCGGCGGCGCGCGCCATGCGGTTGGCAGAGCCTTCGACCAGGGTGGAAAAAGCCAGTGCGGGGTTGAGACGACTCTTGGGTCCGCTGGGTGCAGGGGTGTCGGCGGGTGCCAGGTCGGGCAATTCCGACAACACCTGATCTTGCACACTCTTGCTTGATGGCGTTGATTTTACGGTGCTTTCACGCGGAGCGAGCGCTAACTCCAGCTGAACAGGTGCGCCCGCGATGGACTCCAGCATGGCGCTGATCCGGGCGGAGTACTGGGCGCGGATCCAGTCCATTTTGAAACGGTTGGCCACCTGTAAGGTCACCTTGGACAGGTCGTCGGCCACGGTCACGCCCAGCGGGCGGATCCACGTGTTGATCTGTTGCTCGGGGATGTCTTGGGCCAGCCGGTCGATACAGGCAGACCAGAGCGTGGCTGCGCCGGGCAGGGTGTGGGAGGGGGCTGGGCCCCCGGTCAGGGAAAGGGGAAGAGGCACGGTGCTTGTGGACAAGGTCCTGAAAGTCAGCCGGGCATTGTACGGCCGAAGGCCACTTATCCACACCCTCGGGTTTGCCCCTCTGGCAGCGCGTTGAGGGGTCGGGTCGGATGCCCGCAAAACCTTGAAGCTGGGGCTAAGCGGCAAGCGCGCTTGCCGAGACCGGGGTTTTCTTGCGATAATTGCGGGTTTTCCCTTCAACTTGAGAAGCCCGGCGTTGCCTGGGCCGCACTGCCATGGCAATGAAACGCACCTACCAGCCCTCCAAGATCAAGCGCGCCCGTACCCACGGCTTTCTCGTGCGCATGAAGACCCGCGGTGGCCGCGCCGTGATCAACGCGCGCCGAGCCAAGGGCCGCAAGCGTCTGGCCGTCTGAAGCCCGGCGTGTCGGCCGCTGAGGTTTCAGGCGGAGTTCTGGCCGAACGTCAGGGCCCGTTATCCCGATGCAAAGGCTGACGTCGCGTCCCCAGTTTCAGGCCGTGATGGCCGGTGCTGTGGTGGCCAAAACCCCTCATTTCGCCTTGCACCGCCTTGCCCTGGGCGATGCGGCGCTGTTCCCGCGTGCAGATGCCTGGTTGGGCATTGTTCTGCCCAAGCGCTGGGCCCGCCGTGCGGTGACGCGCAACGCCATTCGGCGCCAGATTTACGAGGCGGCCAGGCGCTGTTCAAGCAGTTTGCCCCAGGCGGCTTGGGTGGTGCGCCTGCGCAGCGAGTTCAGCCGCCAACAGTTTGTGAGCGCATCTTCCGATCCGCTCAAGAAGGCGGTGCGCATGGAGCTGGAGCAGTTGTTCGCACGCGTGTGTGTGGCCGCTCCGGTTGTGCAAGGCGCCGAGGTGGCAGGGCGCGGCCTGGAGCGCCGGTCATGATGACTTGGCCTCGTCAAATATTGATCGGCTTGGTCAAAGGGTATCGGCTTCTGCTGAGTCCCTGGCTGGGCAGTGCCTGCCGTTTTGAGCCAACCTGCTCGCTGTACGCGATCGGCGCCCTGGAACGCCACGGTGCCTTGGCCGGCTCTTATCTCACGCTCAAGCGCTTGGGCCGTTGCGGTCCTTGGTGCCAGGGTGGCCACGATCCGGTGCCTGACAATGCGCCTGGCCTGTTTGGCCATTTGCTTTCCCCTTCCTCCGAAAAGAAGACCCCGTCATGAATGACATCCGTCGGTCCATCCTGTGGGTGGTGTTTGGTTTTTCGATGGTCCTGATCTGGGACAAGTGGCAGATCCACAACGGCAACGCGCCGACATTTTTCCCCGCACCCACTTCGACGGCGCCTGCCGCGGTCCAGCCCGCTCCGGCGGCAGACGGCTTGGTGCCGTCTGCCAGCTCCACCGCAGCGGCGGCCGGCGCACAGGCGCCCACCGGCGCCACCGCGCCTGTGCCCACCTCTGCCCGGGTGGAAGTCACGACCGATGTGTTCAGACTCAGCTTCAACACCGAAGGCGGCTCTCTGATCGGCGCGCAGTTGCTGCAGCATGCCAGCGGTGAGCTGGGCACCGACCCGATCCAGTTGCTGACCCAGACGGCGGGTCACACGTACATTGCACAAACTGGCTTGATTGGTGGCAACTTCCCCAACCACACCACGGCCATGACCCGGGTGCCGGGCCCGACCGCACTGGCCGACGGTCAGGACGCGTTGCAGGTGCAGTTCGAGTCGGCGGAAGTGGGCGGTGTGAAGCTGGTCAAGACCTACACGCTGCAACGTGGCAGCTATGTGATCGGCGTGCGGCACGAAGTGCTCAACTCGGGTGAGGCGCCGGTGAGCCCGCAGTTGTACCTGCAGCTGGTGCGCGACGGGTCTTTGACCACCAACGAAACACCGTTTTATTCCACCTTCACCGGCCCGGCCATCTACAGCAACGAAAAGAAGTTCCAGAAGGTCGAGTTCGGTGACATTGCCGACAACAGTGCCGACTTCGTGCGCAACACCAGTGATGGCTACGTTGCCATGGTGCAACATTACTTCACCAGCGCCTGGCTGCCTGCCGAAGGCACGGCAAGGGAGAACTTCGCACGGCGGGTTGATAACAACCTGTATTCGGTGGGCAGCATCAGCAGCTTGCCCGCAGTGGCCCCGGGCCAAAGCCAGGTGGTCGAGTCGCGCCTGTTTGTCGGTCCGCAGCAGGAAACCGTTTTGCAAACGGTGGCCCCGGGCCTGGAGCTGGTCAAAGACTATGGATGGCTGACGATTCTGGCCAAACCCTTGTACTGGTTGCTGGAAAAAATCCACGGCATGGTGGGCAACTGGGGTTGGGCCATCGTGCTGCTGGTGGTGCTGATCAAGGCGGCCTTCTACTGGCTCAACGCCAGCGCCTACCGCTCGATGGCGAAGATGAAGAAGATCAACCCGCGCATCATGGAAATGCGCGAGCGTCTCAAGAGCAATCCGCAGCAGATGCAGCAGGAGATGATGAAGATGTACCGGGAAGAAAAGGTCAACCCGCTGGGTGGCTGTTTCCCGATCCTGATTCAGATCCCTGTTTTCATCGCCTTGTATTGGGTGTTGCTGTCTTCAGTGGAAATGCGCAATGCGCCCTGGATCGGCTGGATCAGCGACTTGTCCACGCCCGACCCCTGGTTCATTTTGCCGCTGGTGATGGCCGTGACAACCGTGATCCAGACGGCGTTGAACCCGCTGCCACCCGATCCGCTGCAGGCCAAGCTGATGTGGATGATGCCGCTGATTTTTTCGGTGATGTTCTTCTTCTTCCCGGCGGGCCTGGTGCTGTACTGGATCACGAACAACGTCCTGACCATCATTCAGCAGGCCTACATCAACCACAGTCTGGGTGTGCCGCTGAAGATCACGACGCCGTTCGAACTTTTTAAGAAGTAGATCGGATCCCCCCTGCGCCGCTGCGCGGCTTCCCCCCGGAGGGGGGACGATGCTGGCGGCCCGGCAAAGCCGGTTCCGCGGCATCCCTGGTCGGGGCACTTCACTCTTCAGGGCCTGCGTTTGCAGGCCCTTTCTGTTTCTGAAACTCTCTGCCGCAAAATCTCTCCATGCTTGCCGCTTCCCGTGACCCCATCGTTGCCATCGCCACTGCGCCCGGTCGTGGGGCGGTGGGGATTGTGCGGGTGTCGGGCCAGGGGCTGGCGCCGTTCGTGGCGGCGTTGCTGGGGCGGGTGTTGAAGCCCCGTGAGGCGACTTACCTGCCGTTTCCGGACGCGGCTGCCCAGCCCATCGACCACGGGCTGGCGCTGTGGTTTCCCGGACCCCACTCTTACACGGGGGAAGACGTACTGGAGTTGCAGGGCCACGGCGGCCCGGTGGTGCTGCAACTGCTGCTGGCGCGTTGCCTGCAGGTGGCGCAAGGTGTTGGCGACAGCGGCCTGCCGCTGCTGCGCGGCTTGCGCCCGGCGCGCGCTGGCGAGTTCACCGAGCGCGCCTATCTGAACGACAAGCTCGACCTGGCCCAGGCCGAGGCGGTGGCGGATCTGATCGACGCCAGCACAGAAGCCGCTGCACGCAGCGCCAGCCGCTCACTGGCAGGCGTGTTTTCCGAGCGAATTCACGCGCTGCGCGATGCCTTGATTCATTTGCGCATGCTGGTCGAGGCCACGCTGGACTTCCCTGAAGAAGAGCTGGATTTTCTGCAGAAGGCCGATGCGGTCGGTCAGTTGCAACGGTTGCGCCAGTCTCTGGCGGCGGTACTGGACCAGGCACGGCAGGGGGCGCTCTTGCGCGATGGCCTGCGCGTGGTGATTGCGGGTCAGCCGAATGCGGGCAAGAGTTCGCTGCTCAATGCCTTGGCGGGAGCCGAGTTGGCCATCGTCACACCCATTGCCGGGACCACACGCGATGTGGTGCAGCAGACTGTTCAGATCGAGGGTGTGCCCTTGCATGTGATCGACACCGCTGGCTTGCGCGAGGGCGCAGACGTTGACGAAGTGGAGCAAATCGGCATCGAGCGGGCCTGGGGTCAGATCCGAAAGGCCGACGCGGTGCTTTTCCTGCACGATCTCTCGCGCGCCGATCAGGCCGACTACCAGGCTGCCGACGCGGCCATTGCTGCCGACCTGCCAGGCGGAGTGGCCTTGATCCCGGTCTGGAACAAGCTGGACCAATGCAGCGAAGGCGCCCAAGGTTTGAAGGCGCAGGCCCAGGCGCAGGGCGATCTGCTCATTTCCGCGAAACACGGTGACGGGTTGGAAGACTTGCGACAGCGCTTGCTGACCCTGGCTGGCTGGCAGCATGGCGGCGAGGGGCTTTTTATGGCGCGCGAACGCCATTTGCAGGCCTTGCACCGCGTGAGCGATCACCTCGGTCTGGCCCAGGA
>DAIOEI010000174.1:0-5510 GCA_036746335.1 Hydrogenophaga sp.
TTCAACGGCAGCCCGGCGCAGGCGCGGGCGTTCCTGGACCAGGGTTTTGCGCTGGGCTTTGGCGGCGCGGCCACCTTTGAGCCGGCCCGGCGCCTGCGGGCGCTGGCGGCGGAGTTGCCGCTGTCGGCCCTGGTGCTGGAGACCGACGCGCCCGACATTCCCCCGCAGTGGCTCTACGCCACGGCCGCCGAGCGTGCGGCCGGGAGGGCGCAGGGGCTGAATACGCCCGCTGAGCTGCCCCGCATCGGCGCGGTGATCGCGGGCTTGCGCGGCCTGGCGCCCGAAGCGCTGGCGCAGACCACCCGCGACAACGCGCTGCGGGCGCTGCCCCGGCTGGGCGCGCTGGACAGCGCCGCGCCATGAGCCGCCTGGTGGGGCTGCCGCCGGTGATCGGGCCGCAGACGCGGCTGCTGGTGCTCGGCAGTTTTCCGGGGGTGGCTTCGTTGCGCACGCAGCGGTACTACGGCCATCCGCAAAACCAGTTCTGGAAGATCCTGTCGGCGGTGTGGGCGGTGGACCTGGTGGCGCTGGACTACGCGGAGCGGCTGGCGGTGGTGCGCGAGCGGGGGTTGGGGATCTGGGATGTGTACGCCGCCTGCGAGCGCGAAGGCAGCCTGGACAGCGCGATCCGCCACGCCGAACTCAACGATTTCGCCCGGTTGCAGCACGAATGCCCGAACCTGCGGGCCATCGCCCACAACGGCGGCGAGAGTTACCGCCACGCGAAGCACACGCAGGCCTTGGGCCTGCCGGTGGTCAAGCTGCCGTCCACGAGCCCGGCCAATGCCAGCTGGTCGTTCGAGCGCAAGCTGGCGGCCTGGGCTGAGGTGTTGCGTCGGCATTCGGTGGCTCTGTAGCGCCACGGCGGACGCGCGTTGACCTTTGCAGGAGCTGGGTGATCGGTGGCCGACGCAGCGAAGTGAAGGAGGAGGGCCTGGAGGCCCGGGGGACATTCGCGGAGTCGGCCGCCGGTCGCCCAGCTCCCCGCGAGGTGCATGCCAGCCAGCCGCAGCCCCAAAGAAAAAGCCGCCCGGCGCACACGCCGGACGGCTTCATTTCAAGTCCGATGAAGGGATCAAACCGTGCGGTGTGCCATCGGCGTTTCCGGCACCGGGTAACCGGCCGCGCCAAAAGTCGTCACGACCGCCTTGTGGGTGTCGAAATACACCTGCCAGTAGTGGTCGGTATGCGCATAGGGGCGCACACAGAGCTTGGGGCCTTCGGGGGTGAATTCCAGGATTTCGATGTCGGGCGCGGGGCTGGTTTTCACGTTCGGGATCGCGGCGATGGCCGGGCGCAGGCGGGCGATGGCGTCTTGCACGTCCACGCTGTTGGCGACCTTGGCCACGCAGTCCACGCGGCGGAAGGGCTCGGCGCTGAAGTTCTGGATGTTGTCGCCAAACACCTTGTTGTTGCCGACCACGGTCAGCACGTTGTCGGGCGTGAGCACGGTGGTGGCGAACAGGCCCAGTTCCTTGACGGTGCCCAGCGTGCCGCCCGCGCTGATGAAATCGCCCACTTTGTAGGGCCGCAACACCTGCAGGAACAGGCCGGCCGCAAAATTGCCCAGCATGCCGCTCCAGGCGGCGCCGATGGCCAGGCCCGCGCCAGCCAGCAGGGCGGCGAACGAGGTGGTTTCCACGCCGAAGATGTTCAGAATGGCGAGGATCAGGATGATCGTCAGACCCACCGAGATGATGGATTTGAGGTACTGGATCAGCGTGGCGTCGAACTTGTTGGCGCGCTCCAGCGCCTTGCCCACCATGCGCATCGCCAGGCCGATCAGCCAGCGGCCGATGATCCAGGCGGCGATTGCGCCGACAATCTTGAGCGCGAAGTCCGCCCCTTGGGTGGACAAAAAGGTCCAGATGGCTTCCATGTTCATAATGAATCCTTTGGTTAACAGAAAAGACGGGTGCAGTATGGGTCGATCAACGACCGAGCGGCCACCGGGAGCGCCAGCGTCTGGGTGCGCTCCGTGGCGTTTTCGGTGTGCATGTTGTTTTCCGGCGCCAGGATCGGGCGGTGTGCATGAAAGCTGAAAAGTCCCCCAGCGTGCGCAAGCGCTCGGCCGCCGTGGAATTGCCGGCGGTGACCCTTTCGGAAGACGCAGAGGTGCGCTTTCTGCACCTGGGTACCGAGTGGGTGCAGGGCTCGATGATCATTGACGACCCCTTTGCCATTGAGCTGGACTACGTGCAGCGCATGATGGCCTGGCTGCTGTTTGTGCAGCCCGACTCGGTGGGCCAGCGCCGGGCCATGCAGCTCGGCCTCGGATCGGCCGCCTTGACCAAGTTCTGCTTCAAAGTCCTGCGCATGGACACCACGGCGGTAGAAATCAATCCACAAGTGCTCGCCGCCTGCCGCGGCTGGTTCAAGCTGCCGCCCGACAGCGCGCGCCTGCGGGTGCTGCTGGCCGATGCGGCGCAGGAAGTCCGCAACCCGGTACACGCCGGGCGCATCGATGCCTTGCAGGTAGACCTGTACGACCATGAGGCTGCCGCGCCGGTGCTCGACAGCGCCGATTTTTACGCCGACTGCCGGGCCTTGCTCACCGATGAGGGCTGCATGACGGTCAACCTGTTCGGGCGCGATGCCAGCTACGAGCGTTCGGTGCAGAGCATCAGCGCCGCCTTTGGCGCCGACGCGGTCTGGGCCTTCAAACCCACGCGCGAAGGCAATACCATCGTGCTGGCGCAGCGGCACGCCAGTGCCCCCACCCGCATGGAGTTGCTGGCGCGGGCGGAAGCCATCGCTTCGCGCTGGCGCTTGCCTGCCGTCAAGTGGCTGCGGCTGTTCAAACCGATCGCTTGATCCTGCTCATGAAAACTTCTGCCCGTTCCCCTGCTTCACCCAAGACCCTGCCCTCCATGCCGCTGGACTGGCGCATGCTGGTGGAGTGGTTGCGTGAAGACGGTGTGATTTCTGTCGAAGAGGCGGCGCGCACCTTTGCCCGCTGCGCGTCGGCCGACAGCATCCAGCATCCGCTGCAGCGGCTGGCGGTGGTGGGCATGACGAGGCAGGATTCGGGTCGCGTTCTGGATGTCGAGCTGTTGACCCAATGGCTGGCCGCACGCTGCGGCATGGAATACCTGCGCATCGATCCGCTCAAGGTCGATGTGGGCAAGGTGGCCGATGTGATGAGCGCGGCCTATGCCGAGCGCCACAAGGTGCTGCCGGTGCAGGTAGGGCTTGCCGAGGTGGTGGTGGCGACCGCCGAGCCCTTCATCCGCGACTGGGTGACCGAAGTGGAGCGGCAGACCCACAAGAGCGTCAAGCTGGTGCTCACGAGCCCCAGAGACATCCAGCGTTACACAGCGGAATTCTTCGCGCTGGCCAACTCGGTGCGGGCGGCCAACAAACTGGGGTCACAGGGCGGCTTTGGCAGTTTTGAGCAATTGGTGGAGCTGGGGAAAACCAACAAGCAGCTGGATGCCAACGACCAGCATGTGGTGCAGGTGGTGGACTGGCTCTGGCAGTATGCGTTTGACCAGCGCGCCAGCGACATCCACTTGGAGCCGCGGCGCGAGCAGGGCGTGATCCGCTTTCGCATCGACGGCGTGCTGCACCCGGTCTACCAGATGCCCATGGGCGTGCTCAATGCCATGACAGCGCGCATCAAGCTGCTGGGGCGCATGGACGTGGTGGAGCGGCGGCGGCCACAAGATGGCCGCATCAAGACGCTGCGCCCCGACCGCAGCGGTGGCCGCGGCGAAGAGGTGGAGATGCGCCTGTCCACCCTGCCCACCGCCTTCGGCGAGAAGCTGGTCATGCGCATATTTGACCCCGACTCAACCGCCAAGGACTTGTCTGCCCTGGGCTTCAATGCGCACGATGCTCAGCGCTGGGAAAACCTGACCAAGCGCCCGCACGGCATCATTCTGGTGACGGGCCCCACCGGCTCGGGCAAGACCACCACGCTGTACGCCACGCTCAAGCGCCTGGCGACCGAAGAGGTGAACGTGAGCACGGTGGAGGACCCGATCGAGATGATCGAACCCGCCTTCAACCAGACCCAGGTGCAACCCCACCTCGACCTGGATTTTGCGCAAGGCTTGCGCGCCCTGATGCGCCAGGACCCGGACATCATCATGGTCGGTGAGGTGCGCGACCTGCCGACCGCCGAGATGGCGGTGCAGGCGGCGCTCACCGGCCACCTGGTGTTCACCACGCTGCACACCAACGATGCCCCCAGCGCCATCATGCGGCTGATGGAGCTGGGCATACCGCCCTATCTGATCAATGCCACCGTGCTCGGGGTTCTCGCGCAGCGGCTGGTGCGCACCTTGTGCCCGGTGTGCTGCGCGAAAGAAGACGAGGACGGTCTGGCAGCTTCGCGCGAGGCATTGACCGAACTGGTCAAACCCTGGCAGGTCAGCGGACGCTACAAGCCGTTCAAACCAGTGGGCTGTATCGAATGCCGCATGACGGGCTTTCGGGGGCGCACTGGCTTGTACGAGTTGCTGCTGGTCACCGAGGCCTTCAAGGACAAGGTCGGGCACGAACCTCGCATCGAGGCGCTGCGCGCCCAGGCCGTCAAGGACGGTATGCGGCCGCTGCGGCTGGCTGGCGCCGCGCGCGTGGCCGAGGGCAAGACCACGCTGGACGAAGTGCTGGCCTGTACGCCACCGGTGAGCTGAATCAGCGCCTTCGGCGGTAACCTGCTTTTGCCGCAACGTGTGGGCACGGCGGTATTTGAAGGACAATGACCATGATTTTCATCAAGCGCTTATATTTGCGGCTCTGTTGTTGTTCTGACGGACTGATCTTTTTTGCATGATCCCCATCAAGACCGAATCGGCCTGGCGCGGCACGGCGGACTGCATGCAGTGCGGTATCCGCGACATGGTGCTGTTTGCCGACCTGCGTGAAGAGGATTTCAAGCTCATTCATGCCCCCATTGACGACCTGGAATATCCCGCCGGGCAGCCCTTGATTCGCATGGGCGAAACCGCTACCTCGCTCTACACCCTGCGCACTGGTGTGATCAAACTGGTGCGCAATACGGTAGACGGTCGGCAGCGCATTGTGCGGGTGCTGCGCTCGGGTGATGTGATCGGGCTGGAGGCCCTGATGGGCCCGGTGTACGACGCTGACGCCATTGCGCTGACGCCCATCAAGGTCTGCCGCTTGCCGCTGCAGGTGATCCAGCGGCTGAACCGTGAAACGCCGCGCCTGCACCAGCGGCTGCTAGAGAAATGGCACCACAGCCTCAAAGAGGCCGACGACTGGCTGGCCGAGCTCAATTTCGGCAATGCGCGCCAGCGGGTGGCGGGCTTGATCTTGAAAATGCGCGGCACCAGCGACGACACCGCCAATCTCTTCTCGCGTGAAGACATGGGGGCGATGCTGGATCTCAAGCTGGAGACCGTCAGCCGCACCATCAACGCCTTTCAGCGCGAAGGCCTGATTGAAGCGCTGGACCGCCAGGGCCGGGTGTATCGCGTGCTGGACGCCCAACGCTTGGCGGCGCCTAAATCCTGAGCGCCGCTGGTGCGCGCACTGGTTCA
>DAIOEI010000175.1:0-5486 GCA_036746335.1 Hydrogenophaga sp.
TGTCCTGTCTGGTGATGGTGGTGCTGGCCCTGCCTTTTGCCTACCTGCATTTCCGCTCGGGTGGTATCACCGGCTATGTGTTCGGCGGCGTGATGATCGGCATCAGCTTCTTCCTGCTCAACAACGTGTTTGGCTACATCGGCAATCTCAATGCCTGGCAGCCCTGGCTGGCGGCGGCGTCGCCAGCCATGATCTATTCGGTGTTTTCACTGGGCGCTTTCGGGTGGCTGGTGCTCAGGAGGTGATGGCATGTTGGGTGTGATCGTTTTTGCCCACGGGTCGCGCGATCCGCTCTGGCGCCAGCCGGTCGAGGCGATTGCCCGGCGCATCTCGGTGGCCGACCCGAAGGCCCGGGTCGCTTGCGCTTACCTGGAGCTCAGTGAACCCGATCTGCCCACCGCTGCCGCCGGTCTGGTCGCCCAGGGCGCCACCCATCTGCGTGTCTTGCCCCTGTTTTTTGGCATGGGCAAACATGCCCGCGAAGACCTGCCGGAACTCATGCAGCAACTGGCCAGGCAGCATCCAGGGGTGCGTTGCGAATGCCTGCCAGCAGCAGGCGAAAGTGAGCCGCTCAGAGACCTGCTGGCCCAGCTCGCATTGGCGCAGAACACCCCATGAACCTCCACCAGTTCCGGTTCGTTCAGGAGGCTGTACGCCGCAACCTGAACCTCACCGAGGCCGCCAAAGCGCTGCACACCTCGCAACCAGGCGTCTCCAAGGCCATTATTGAACTCGAAGAAGAGCTCGGCATTGACATCTTTGCGCGGCATGGCAAGCGCGTCAAAAGGGTGACCGAACCCGGTCAGCAGGTGCTCAAGAGCATCGAGATCATTCTGCGCGAGGTGAACAACCTCAAGCGCATTGGCGAGCAGTACGCCGCCCAGGACAGCGGTACGCTGTCGATTGCCACCACCCACACCCAGGCGCGCTATGTGCTGCCAGGCCCGGTGGCCCGCCTGCGACAGGCCTTCCCGAGAGTCAACGTCAGTCTGCACCAGGGTTCGCCCGACCAGGTTGCCAGGATGCTGATGGAGGAAGTGGCCGAGATCGGCATGGCCACCGAATCGCTGCTGAACTACCCCGAGCTGGTGACATTGCCTTGTTATGAATGGCAGCATGTGCTGGTTTTGCCGTTTGACCACCCGCTGCTCCAGCGCGATCGCATCACACTCGAAGACCTGGCCCAAGTACCCTTGGTCACCTACCACCCGAGCTTCACCGGCCGTACCCGCATCGACCAGGCCTTTGCCTTGCGGCACCTGCAACCCAACATCGTGCTCGAAGCCATCGACTCCGACGTGATCAAGACCTACGTCAAGCTCGGTATGGGCGTGGGTATCGTGGCCGAAATGGCCATGCAAGGAGAAAACGCCACGCCAGACCTGGTGGCGCGGCCTGCCGGTCAGCTGTTCGGCCACAACCTGGCCCGTGTGGCTTTCAAGCGCGGCACCTACCTGCGCCACTTTGTGCTGCGCTTTGCCGAGCTGCTCAGCGACCGCCTCTCGCGCGACCTGATCCTGCGCACCATGGCCGGCAACCCGGACGAATACGATATCTGATGCAACCCACCATGGACACTGCCCCGACAGCGCACACACCGGCACTGCACTCCCGCCTGCCCCAAGTCGGCACCACCATCTTTACCGTGATGTCGGCGCTGGCGGCCGAGACGGGTGCAGTCAACCTCGGCCAGGGCTTCCCGGATTTCGACTGCGATCCGGCGCTGGTGAATGCCGTCACCCACGCCATGCGGGCCGGCCACAACCAATACCCGCCCATGCCGGGTGTGCCCGCGCTGCGCCAGGCCATGGCCGCCAAGATGCAGGCCCTGTACGGCCTGAGTTGTGATGCGAACACCGACATCACCGTCACGGCCGGTGCCACCCAGGCCATCCTCACCGCCATCCTGGCGGTGGTACACCCGGGCGACGAAGTCATCGTGCTCGAACCCTGTTACGACAGCTATGTGCCCAACATCGAGCTGGCTGGCGGCAAGGTGGTCCGGGTCCCACTCACACCCGGCAGTTTCCGTCCCGATTTTGAAGCGATTGACGCCGCCATCACCACCCGCACACGCGCGCTGATCATCAACAGCCCGCACAACCCGAGTGGACAGGTGTGGAGCGCCGCCGACATGCAGCGCCTGGAAGAGTTGCTGCGCCCCACGAATGTGCTGCTGATCAGCGACGAGGTCTATGAACACATGGTGTTCGACGGCGAGCCGCACCAGAGCGCGGCGCGTTTTCCCGGTCTCGCGGCCCGCGCCTTCATCATCAGCAGCTTTGGCAAGACCTACCATGTCACAGGCTGGAAGGTGGGCACCGTGGTGGCGCCCGCCCCGCTCACGGCCGAGTTCCGCAAGGTGCACCAGTTCAATGTGTTCACCGTCAACACGCCGATGCAGCATGCGCTGGCCGCGTACATGGCAGACCAGACGCCCTATGTGCAACTGAGTGCCTTTTACCAGCGCAAGCGCGACCTGTTCCGCGAGGGACTGGCGCAGACGCGTTTTCGGCTGTTGCCTGGCCAAGGCACCTACTTTCAGTGTGTGGGCATCGAAAACCTGGCCGTGGCCGAACGGGATTTGCCCGAAGCCGAGTTCTGCCAGTGGCTCACGCGCGAGGTCGGTGTGGCCGCCATTCCGCTCTCTGCCTTTTATGGCTGTGGTTTCGACCAGAAGGTGGTGCGCTTTTGTTTCGCCAAAAAAGACGAAACGCTTCAAGCGGCCCTGGAGCGCCTGGCACGCCTCTGACGCGGCGCTACAGGCTCCGGAGCCGCGGCGCCCGGCAAGCCTTCAGCACCGCACCGGGTTGCGGCAAAACTGATCCAGCTCGCTCACCGTGCTGCGCTGAGCCACCACCTGGCGTGCCTTGGAGCCGACTTCCAGCTCCAGCTTGAAGGCGTATTTCTGAAAAAACTGGTCGAACAGCTCGCCCCCCAGCGTGCCGGTGGCCGTGAGCGTGTCGGCCTGGGCATCGTGCTCCAACAGCACGGCGCACAGCGGCTGGTCGGCCGGACCGCCCAGCACCCTTGCGCCCCGGGCCGGGTCGTATTGGCTGTGGTCTGCGCAGCAGTGGATCAGGTCTTCCCCCTCGCTGGGGGTCTTGGGGTTGACCGCAGCGCCTTTGCGGAAGCTGATAAAGCTCAGCTCCTTGGTCGGATAGACCAGCTTGTGTGCACAAATGGCCGAAAACGCCACCAGACGCCGCTGCGGTCCGACGCCACCCGGCCACTGGTAGTCCCGCCCGTCACGGGTGCGCAACCGGGTGGGCTCGGCTGGTTTACCCACATCCAGCAAAAATACCGGCGTCCCCTCAAAAGGGTAATGAAACACATAGTTGGTCTGGGCTTTGAGCGCCGAGGCCTTGATCGCGCGCCCGAATTCGTCCACCAGCAAGGCGCGGCCGTAGCTTTTGGCCTGGGCTTGGCGCGCCCATGCCGAACCGTTCAACGCCAAGGTCAGCGCACCCCCGGTGACCGCGCAGCCCTGCACAAAATCACGTCGATCCATGGCGGTCGCTCCTTGCAAAAACATGGCTCATGCCGTCTAGTGAATCCGAAAACCGCCTGATTTGTCAATGCGATCACCGGCTGGCGGTGGGGGGGTTGGTGCTGCACTTACCGAGACATTTTTCACACTTTGAGAGATGTTTGCGGGATTTCAGCATTTTGTGCCGCGCGGCGTGAATCCGCCAGCGCACCGCCCGCGTAGCTCAAGTGCCTGCCTGCAGAGCCGATAGTGCTCTCAGCGGCTTTGACCCACTATCCAACCTGCTTCGATCCCAGTCTGACATGAACCCCCACGCCATCGCCTGTCCCATGCGCTCACCGTCAACCATGTCCGTGCCGCTGAAACCCTCCACCGTGGGCCTGCGCACCCGTCGTCGAATGCTGTTTGCGACCGCCTTGCTGCTGGGTGCTGCTGCCTTGTGGCCCGGCCTGCGCCCTGCCCATGCGGCCAACGCGGCCACCGTGGTCGAGGCCGTTCAACTGCCCGCCTGGGTCGAGCGCTCCGGGCAGCGCCGCCCCGCCCAGCCCGGGCAGCTGCTGCGCAACGGCGACAAGGCCGTCACAGACAACGGCGCCCGCATGCTGCTGCGCATGCCGGACCGCAGCGTGATCAAACTCGGTGAAGCCACGCAGTTGCGCATCGACACCCTGGTGGAACGGCAACAGACCGCTGCGGGCTCGACCTACATCAAGGCGGGTCTGCGCCTGATCACCGGCGTGTTCCGCTATGCCACCGACTACACCAGCAAGGCCCTGGGCCACCAGCGTGAACTCAGCCTGCAGCTGACCACCGCCACTGTGGGGATCCGCGGAACCGATTTCTGGGCCATGACCGACCCGGAACACGACGCGGTTTGCCTGTTTGACGGCCAGGTGGCGGTCGAACGGTCGGACCGGCCCGAGATCGACCTGGCAAAGCCGGGCGCTTTCTGGGTGGTGTTCACCGGTCAACCCGAGCAACCCGCCGGACAGGCCACCCCCGATCAGTTGGCCAAGTTCATCGATCAGGCCGAGATGAAGCCTGGCCAGGGCATCATGCTCCAAGGCGGGCGCTGGCGCACGGTGGTCGGCCTGTACGCCAGCGCCTCGCAAGCCGGTGCGCTGCGCGAGCGGCTGCGCGAAGCCGGTTTCCCGGCAGAAATGGTGCTCAAAAACGGCCGCTACGAGTTGCGGATCAACCAGTTGGCCACCGAAGCGGATGCCCAGGCCGTGCTGGAGCGGCTGCGGGCTGTGCCCGAGTGGGGCGTGCGAGAAGGTCGGGTGGCGCTGGCAGCTGCCTGAAGCCGCAAGACCCGCCGCTCAACCGTTGAGCTGCGCCCAGGCCTTGTCGATGCGCTTGATGCTCACCGGCTGCGGCGTGCGCAGTTCCTGCGCGAAAAAGCTCACGCGCAGCTCTTCCAGCAGCCAGCGCACCTCCTGCAGGCGCGCGTCCTGCACGCCTTTGCGATCGGCCACCAGACGCCAGAAGCGCTGGTCTTGCGGGCGCAGTTCGGCGAACTTGGCCGCATCGCGCACCGGGTCGCTGCGCAGCTTGTCCAGCCGAAGCTGCACCGCCTTGAGGTATCGCGGGAAGTGCTGCAACTGGGCATAAGGCGTTGAACTCAGGAAGGTCTTGGGCACCAGACGCTGCAGTTGCTGCTGCACATCGGTCGCCACGTCGGCCGGCGGCTTGCTGTCTTTGAGCTTGCGGGCCGCTGCGGCGTATTCGGTGAGGATCACACCCGCCTGACGGGCGATCTCGTTGGCGATCAGGGTCAGTCGCCCTCTTCCCTCGTCCACCCGCGCCTTGAACGTGGTGGCGTCGGTGGGCAGCGGGTTGATCAGAAACGCGCGGTCCAGCGCCAGGTCCAGGATCTGGTTTTTCAATTCGTCCAGCGTGCCGCCTCCGCCGCCGCTGTCCGTCTTGCCCACGGCCATGTACGCCACGCCCATGGCCTGCAAGCCGGGCAGGTTCTTTTCCAGGTACTTGAGCGCGT
>DAIOEI010000176.1:0-5468 GCA_036746335.1 Hydrogenophaga sp.
GGTTGCGCCGCTGCGCGAACACGGTAGACAGGCTGGTGCCGCTCCACTCCAGCGCACCGCCACCGGGCGCTGCGCCCGGGGCTTGCACCGAAAACGACATATCGGACTTGGCCACCGGCACCCCCAGCTCGGCGAACAAGGCCAGCAGGTGGGGGTAGGTGCGCTCGTTGAGCACCAGAAAACCCGTGTCTACCGCCAGCGGTGTGGGTTCACCCTGGGCGTTGGGCAAGGTCATGTCCACGGTGTGGGTGTGGCCGCCGAAGTAGTCGCCCGATTCGAACAACGTGATCTGCGCATTGCCACGCAAACTGTGGGCGGCCGACAGACCAGCAATACCCGAGCCGATCACGGCTATCCGAGGCATCGCAGGGGGGCGGTTTTGGCCGCCAATGGGCGGGGCGGAGGATTCTGCGTACATGGCTCAGACCCCTTGAACCATGACCATCCGCCTGGCTGGAAAACAAAAAACTGCGAAGCGCCCCGTGACGAAGAAGGGAGGGAGGGAGGAGGAGGAGTACCGCCCCGGGATTTCAGTCGGGCTTGCGCCCGAAAGGCTTCGCAGTTGAAAACTGGTCGACAGTGCCTTCATCCACACTGTCATGTGGCTATGGAGCACCTGGATTCGCAAAAAGTTCCGCATCAAATTGTTCATGGGTTCCTCCAACCTGTGTGGGGCGGGCCGGGTAGGTACCGCCTGTTGTTTGAACTTTATGGTTTCTATTGTGACTGATCAGTCACTATTTAGTCGAGATCATTTTTTCTATATCCCTCAAGAACAAAGGGTTTTTGGGGTCGACCGCACTGGCGTGGCTGCGCACCGTTTGCCCATCGCGACCGATGATGTACTTGTGAAAGTTCCACTGGGGCCGCTCGCCCGTGATGCGAGCCAGCTCGCGGTACAGCGGATTGGCGTCGCGCCCCACCACCTGGGTTTTGGAAAACATCGGAAAGCGCACCCCGAAGGTGTTTTCACAAAACTCGGCAATGGCCTGGTTGCTGCCAGGCTCTTGCCGCCCGAAGTCGTTGGCCGGAAACCCCAGCACCACCAGGCCACGATCACGGTAGCGGGCATACAGCGTCTCCAGCCCCTCGTATTGCCCGGTGAACCCACAAAAGCTCGCGGTGTTCACCACCAGCACCACCTTCCCCGCGTACTGACACAGGTGCTGGGGCTTCTCGTCTTGCAGCCGCTCAAAGCGGTGGTCCAGCAGCGGCGGGCAGGCCTGTGTTGTGGCTGGTGTTGTGGCTGGTGTGGTGGTTCTGGCGTTTGTGCCCGGCGCCGCCTGCAGCGCTGGCGCAGCCATCAGCCCACACAGCCACCATGCCCAGACCCCCTTGCGGCCGAGCAAACTCGGGCGGGCGCGAGTGTCCTGTCGGTCCGCTGGCCTCTCTTCGGGTTTCAGCGCCAGTGGTGTGTTCATTGACTTGACTCCATAATGAAAGAACATTCGACCATTTGTCCATGACAAAAACAAGCCCCGAGGGTTCCCCGCTGCATGCGATTGCCGATATCGAACGCGATACCGGACTGTCCAAAGACACCTTGCGGGTTTGGGAGCGCCGCTACGGGTTTCCCTTGCCCCAGCGCGATGCATTCGGCGAGCGCCGCTACGACGACGCCACGCTTTTGCGACTGCGCCATGTGCGCCGCCTGATCGACGCCGGCTACCGGCCAGGTCAAGTGGTCAGCCAGCCACTGGAACAACTGCTGGCGCTGGAGGCTGCTCCCTCTGGCCGGTCGCGCCGCAGCCGTACGGCTGCGCCAGCACAGGCCGCCTCACCCGCGCCCGGCGCGGCACCCGATCTGAGTACCCAATGGCTTGGCCTGCTGCAATCGCACGACCTCCATGCCCTGCGCACGGCCATGCAGCAGTACCTTGCCAAGCACGGGCTGGCCGATCTGCTGCGTCACGGTGTGGCGCCCATGAATGCTCTGGTCGGTCAGTCCTGGCTGGAAGGGCGCTTGGCCATCTTTGAAGAGCACCTGTATGCCGAGGCGGTACAGGCGCTGCTGCGCCAAGCCATGGCGCGGGCTGCTGCGACCCGGCCAGCCCAGCCGCCTCGCGTACTGATCACCACCGTGCCCGGGGAGCCCCACTCCCTGGGCGTGCTCATGGCAGAGTGCATGATGGTGCTCGAAGGCTGTGAAACGCTGGCCCTGGGGGTGCAGACCCCGGTGCCAGACATCGCCAGCGCAGCGCGTGCCTGCCGTGCCGATATCGTTGCCCTGGGCTTCAGCGCGGTACTCAACCCGCGCGATGTGCTCACCGCGCTGGCGCAGATGCAGGCCCATCTGCCCCCTGGTGTGGAACTCTGGACCGGAGGCCGATGTCCGGTACTCATGCCCCGCCGTGGCCGCCAGACCCCGGTCGTGGGCCAGTCCGACCAGCCCCACACCCACATGGCCTCGCTGGACGATATCCGTCACGCGGTCACCCACTGGCGCCAGCGCCAGCTGGCGGGCCAGTCGCACATGCAGACCCCCATCCCATGAGCGGCGCCAAACCTCAGCAAAAGGGCTTCAAAGGCAACAAAAGCTACCTGCCCCAGAAGCCTTGTGCGGTCTGTGGCCGGAACATGAGCTGGCGCAAGGCCTGGGAACGCTGTTGGGATGAGGTGCGCTATTGCAGCGATCGTTGCCGGGCACAAGCCAAACGGGGCTGAACACCTGCGCCGTGCAAGCCCCACCACCATGACCCTCTCCCAAAAGGCCCAAGCCCACGGGCAGCCCCGTCACCTCTTGCTCGTGCTGGGTGATCAGCTCTGGCTGGAAAACCCGGCGCTGCAGGCCAGCGACCCTGCACAAGACGCGGTGCTGATGATCGAGGCACCCGGCGAAGCGGGCGCCGTGTGGAGCCATCAGGCCCGCATTGCGGTGTTTCTTTCGGCCATGCGCCACTTCCGAGACCGGGTTCGGGCGTCCGGCTGGCCCCTGCATTACCTGGCGCTCGATGATGCGGTCGAGCCTGAGCGCCCGGCGTCTCTGGCTGAGCGCCTATGCCAGCAGCTGCAGCAGCTCAGGCCCGAGGCGCTGTGGGTTTGCGAGCCGGGTGAATGGCGCCTTCAAGAGGCCATCGAAGCTGCCGCCGCGAAAGCGGGTGTACCCCTGCGCTGGTGGCCCGACAACCACTTCTTGTGCAGCACAGCCGAATTTGCCGATTGGACCCGCGGCCGCAAAGAGTGGCGCATGGAGCATTTCTACCGGCTCATGCGACGCCGCCACCAGGTGCTCATGGCAGACCAAGAGCCCTTGGGTGGCCAGTGGAACTACGACGCCGACAACCGGAGTGCGTACCCCAAGACCGGTCCCGGTGGAATCCCGGAGCCGGCCCGTTTTGTGCCCGACGCGATCACCCGCGAGGTGATCGCACTGGTGCGCCAGCGTTTCCCTGACCACCCGGGCACGCTCGACGATTTCGCCTGGCCAGTGACCCGCGAACAAGGCCTGCAAGCCCTGCAGCACTTCATCGACGAGCGCCTGATCGGCTTCGGACCGTTCCAGGACGCGATGTGGAGCAACACCCCGTTTGGCTGGCATTCGCTGTTGTCGGTGGCGCTGAACCTGCACCTGATCCACCCGCGCGAAGTGATCGACGCGGTGGAAACCGCACACCGCGAGCGCGGGCCACAAGCCCTGCCGCTGGCCAGCGTGGAAGGCTTCATCCGCCAGGTGCTGGGCTGGCGGGAGTTCATTCGCGGCGTCTACTGGGCCAGCATGCCCGGGCTGAAAACGGCCAACCACTATGCACACGCGCGCCCTTTGCCAAAGTGGTACTGGACGGGCGCCACCCACATGGCCTGCATGAAAGACAGCATTGGCCAGACCTTGCGCCATGGCTACGCCCACCACATCCAGCGCCTGATGGTCACAGGCCAGTTCGCCCTGCTGGCCGAGATCGAGCCGCAACAGGTTGCCGACTGGTACCTCGCGGTTTATGTGGACGCCATCGAATGGGTGGAGCTGCCCAATGTCGCCGGCATGGCCCTGTTTGCCGACGGCGGGCGCTTCACCAGCAAGCCCTACATCGCCAGCGGCCAATACATCTCGCGCATGAGCAACCATTGCAAGGGTTGCCGTTACCGGCCCGAGCAACACACCGGGTCGCAAGCCTGCCCGATGACCACGCTCTACTGGTACTTTCTTGATCGCCACGAAGCCGAACTGGCGGCCAGCCCGCGCACGGCGCTCATGGTGCGCAATCTCGCGCGCTGGTCACCCGAGCAAAGGCAGGCGTTGCGCCAGCAAGCCGGGCAGACGCTGGCCCAACTGGATGCGCTGTGAACTTGGCGCGAAAAAGTCAGGGGGTCCAGGCCGGGCTGGCGGGCTGCCTGTGGCTTGCCACCCAACGCGTTCGCGCCAGCCCCAGCGCAGCAGCACCCAGCAGCAAACCCCAGCCCGCGGCACTGAGATGGGTCGCCTGCACCACCGACACGTTGCTGCCGCTGTCCCAGACCACCGGGTGTGACCAAGCCTGCTCCACCAGCAGCTTGGTCAACAGCGCACCGCCGAGCAAAGCCCCCCAGCGCTGACTCTTGGGCACGCTGATGGCGCGCGCCAGCAGCCAAACCGCCAGCACAGCCACGCCGGCGTGCAACACACCCGATAGCCCCACCGCATAACCAATCTGCGGCCAGAGGGGCAACACCAGTTGCGAAAGCGGCCAGGCCAGAAACCAGGCCAGCGTGGCCAGCCAGGGCGGTCGCAAAACCCAGGCAAACGCCGTCAGCGCTCCCAGTGCAAACTGGTTCAGGATGAGTTGTGGTGTATTGAGGTGCACCCAGGCGCTGCTCCAGAGCGTCCAGACCTGCGACGTCCAGGTGTCGGTGCGCCAGATCAGCCGCTCCAGCGCTGGCTCACCCAGCCACCACATCAGCATGCTGCCCACGCCGTGCACACCACACAGCAGCAGCCAGCTGGACGACCGCTTCATGCCTGCCAGCGTCCCAGAGCGTGCTGCCACAGGGTCCGTACCGTATCGGCCATGGCCTGTGCCTCGGTCGCATCGATTTGGGTCGGTGCCTCATCCAGCCTTGCGCGGTGCTGCAAGTGGCGCAGCGCGCGGTAGGTGTCGGCCGCCGCCTGCCCGATGCCGGTGGGCAACAGGCCCACCGCCTCGGCCCGTTGCAGCAGCGCAATATTGCCCAGATTCCCACGCAATTCGGGGTGAGCGCCGGCGTGGGCCAGCACCAGAAACTGCACCACAAACTCCGCGTCCACCATGCCACCCACGCTGTGCTTGACGTCAAAGCGGCCAGCCGGAACCGGGTGCGCTGCCCGAACCTTCTCCCGCATGGCCAGGATCTCCCGGGCCAGCGCCGCGTGGTCCCGGGGCGCCGTGATCACCGCCTCCCGCACCGCCTCGAAACGCTCCCCCAACGAACCCAGCGCAGCGGGGAGTGTGGGGGCCAGGGACGAGCCGCCGGGCCGCCCCAAGGCGAGGCCAGCCCCCTCGGGGGGCAGCGAACCC
>DAIOEI010000177.1:0-5467 GCA_036746335.1 Hydrogenophaga sp.
GGTTGGCATGTGTGGCTGAGGTCATTCAACCTCGAGGGGCCCGTTTCGGCCAGGACCGGACACCGGCCGCAACACTGCATTGCGGTCAGTCGAGTTGCGCCGCGCAAGCCGGTACGTCATTGGACGCACCAGGTCGCCGCCGACTGCGTCACGTCTGAACTTCCGCTTGCGTGCGGCGATTGCAAGTCCTTCGAAGTGCCCGGTGAACACACCGGCGTTGAATGATTTGGGCCCGACCGCCCGGTAGCGGATTTGTTCAGCCACCGACGCCCTCGGCGCCCCCAGTCCGCGACGCGAGCCGCAAACGCAGGAACGACAAGATCTGATCTCTCGCTTCGATGGTGGGTTCACCCGCCCGATCGATCAAGTGGGCGGTGACGACGCTGTGCGGCGTCGTTACATGCTGAGCAAAGAACGAAGGTACATCGGGGTTGGCCGAACTGTCCGGCAACACTTGCGGCTTGAAGCGCGGGCCCAAGACCTTGGCGTAAGTCGCAAAGCGTTCTGCCCTGCAGAACTTGTCGCCTTCGAATCGATAGGCAAGGACCGTCAGATCTTCTCTGTCAAGTCGATCGCGCACGGCATCAACGTCGGCAGATGAGATCTCGATAGCTGCTGGGTCATTCAGGGGTAGTGCGGGCTGACAGAGAACTGGCGCAAGCATGGCGGGCTCAAGCATCATCGAGAGCGCAAAGTTGCCGGTCCAGCACATCCCTACAGCACCAACCCCGGGACCACCGCACTCCTGGTGCGCCAACCTGGCCAGTGCCCTGAGCCAATGCGTGACAGGGCTGGTCCCGCTGCCAGAAAAAGCACGAAACTCGGCGCTGACGCAAGCGCGCTGAAACACGGCTGCGCCCTCAACAGCATCCGGTACTGCGCCATCGCGTCCGAACAGAGAGGGCATGTAGACAGTGAAGCCCGCGTCGCGCACCCAGCGGCTGAACCTCGCCACATGAGGGCTGATCCCCGGCATCTCGGTCATCACGATGACCGCAGGTCCGTTGCCCACTACATACACCTTCTTGGCCACTCCATCGAGCGTGATGTCCCGCCAGACGAAGTCTTCGAGCGTGTCAGCTGTCGAGGTGTCGTGTTGCGTCGCGGTCATGGAATTCCTTTTCAGAGCGATGACCGAATTGGATACAAGCAGCGTCTAGAATAGCAGTGTCAGTTTCGACATTCTTAGTGCGTTTTCGGTCAATGGCGGATTTCACGATTCTGATCCTGCCGATGTCGTACGCGAGCGGCGTCGCAGCCACGCTGGACGTTTTGCAGGCGGCTGCAGTTCTCGCGCCAAGATGGATGGCGCCGATGCCCACATGGCGCGTCTTGTCGCCAGCCGGCGGAACGGTGTCCCTGAGCGCCGGCATGCAGGTTTTGACGAAGGCATTGCCGCGCAAGCCCAGTCGCGATCAATCAGTCTGGATCGTGCCCGGGCTTGGGCTGGACAATGCAAGGGCGCTGGCCTCCGGATTTACCAGTACAGATGGTCAACGGGCCATTCGGGCCCTGGCTTTCCATGCCTCTCGGGGCGGCCGCATCGCGGCTTCGTGTTCAGCGGTCTTTCTACTTCAGTCGGCAGGCCTGCTTGCAGGACGCCGGGTGACAACGTCTTGGTGGCTCGCTGCTGAACTGCGGCGGCTGGAGCCAAGTTGCCTCGTAGACGCAGACAGGATGGTATGCGCCGATGGCCCAGTCACCACAGCCGGGGCGGCCTTTGCGCAGACGGATCTGATGCTTCATCTGCTGCGAGTTCATTTTGGTGCCACCTTGACCGATGCTGTGGCCAGGGTTCTTCTGATCGACGCCCGAGAGGCGCAGGCGCCTTTCGTGGTGCCGAAAATGCTCTCGAATGGCAACGAATTGATCGCCAGACTGGTCAAGCGACTGGAAGACGCCCTACCGCATCCCCCTACCATTCAGGCCTTGGCCAGCGAGTTCGCTATGTCACCGAGGACGCTGTCAAGGCATGTGCGCGAGGCGACAGGTCAGAGCACGATGTCGCTGATGCAAAGTGTTCGATTGAATCGCGCCCGGCTGCTGATTGAGTCCAGCCGCCTGACCATCGAAAGTGTCGCGGAGCAGGTTGGCTACAAGGATGCCACGGCTCTGCGGCGCTTGATGCAAAAGTCGGCAGGCGCCAACCCAAGCCGGTTCAGGCCATCGGTCCTAAGCCCACGAGTGCGCTGACTTCAACGTCAGGTCTCACCTGAGCTGGAGGTCTGCTCTGGGTCGAAACCGGTCCACCGCTATCCCGCCCGCATCAATGCAAGGTCCCCGCCAACCCCCAAATTCCCACCGCCAGAACCGCCAACCCTGTCACCTCCACCCAGAACGCCGTGCCGCTCGGGGCACCGTCCACCCCGCCCAGCGGCTCCTCCGGATAACGCCCCAGCGTCAGCAGTCGCAGGACGCACCAGCCGACCGACCAGCCCACGGTCTGGATGCAGAAATCCCAGGCGAGCCACCAGAGCGCGCGCAGCACCCCGAGCAGGATGCTCTTGGGCGTGTCAAACCAGTCGGTGGGGTCGATCAATGGGTCTCCCTTGTCATGTGGGCATACGCCTTCAGTGCGTTTGGTCGGAATGATGCGGCGCTTTCACCTGTTGGACGTCAAAAGCCCGTTTGAAACGGTGAATTTTTTGAGATCAATCACTTTCGGCGCTACAGGCTGAATTTGCATTGCTCCCAGCTCACCCAAGCCGCGCCAGCCGCCCCGCCAGAAACCGCCGGTCGCTCTCGTTGCTCGCCAGGGCGATGGCGGTCGTGTAGGCGCGCCGGGCGGCATCCGGCAGGCCCGCCTGGGCGAGCGCAGCGGCGTGCGCTGCATGAAAGGGCTGGAAGTCGGCCAGCGGCTCGCGCAGGCTTTCCAGCGTCGCCAGCGCCGCCGCCAGCAGGCCGTTTTCCGCCAGCGCCACCGCGTGGTTGACGCGCACCACGGGCGTGGGCTCCAGGGTCAGCAGCACGGTGTAAAGCTGCAGGATCTGCGGCCAGTCGGGCGCGGGTTCGGCCATCTGGCAGGCGCTGATCGCGGCCTTGATCTGGAACGGCCCGGCCCGTTTGCGCCGCAAGGCGGTTTCCAGCAGCGCCTGGCCTTCGGCTTGCTGGTCGCGGTTCCAGCGCTGGCGGTCTTGTTCGGCCGGGGGAACGGTGGCGCCGCTGGCGCTGACGCGCGCCGCCCGCCGCGCCTCGGTCAGCAGCATCAGGGCGAGCGCGCCTTCGATTTCGGGCTGGGCGGGGCGCAGCGCGTCGAGCAGCCGGGCGAGAAACAGCGCCTCGCCGCAGAGGTCGCGCCCTTCGTCCCGGGACTTGCCGCGTGTTTCGCCCTGCCCGGCTTCGAGAGTGTCGTCCGGCCCGGCGGTGTAGCCGGTGGTGAAGATCAGGTAGAGGGTGGTCAGGACGGCCTGGAGCCGCTCGTCCCATTGTTCGGGCGGCGGCACGGCATAGGCGATGCCGGCGCTGGCGATCTTGCTTTTGGCGCGGGAGAGGCGCTGGCCCAGGGTGGCTTCGTTGTCGAGAAACAGGCGGGCGATCTCTCCGGTGGACAGGCCGCAGACGGTGCGCAGCGTGAGCGCGACCCTTGATTTGGACTCCAGCGCGGGGTGGCAGCAGGTGAAGATCAGGCGCAGCAGCTCGTCGGGAATCGGCTCGGGCTCGTCCTGGCCCAGCAGCTCGTTGATGAGCTGCACCGCGGCTTCGCGCTCGCCGTCGCGGCCTTCGGCGCGCAACTGGTCGAGCGCCTTGCGGAAGGCCACGCGGATCAGCCAGCCCTGGGGCGACTGGGGCAGGCCGTCGCGCGCCCAGTGGCTCAGGGCCGAGAGGCTGGCTTCCTGCAGCGCGTCTTCGGCGCGCTGGAACGAGACGAGCCGGTGGGTCAGCGCGGCCATCAGCCGCCCCCGGTCTTGACGCAACACGGTTTCCAGCGCTCTGGAAACCGCGATGGCCTGGGCGGCGGCTGAGGTCATGCCTGGGCTCAAGCGCTCAGGTGTTGGCCGGGTTGTAGTCCATCAGGGGCCGTACCTCGATGGTGCCAAACTGGGCCACCGGGATCAGCGCGGCGTAGCGCAGGGCGGCGTCGAGGTCGGGCACATCGAGCACGTAGTAGCCGCCCAGGTGTTCGCGGGTTTCGGCAAACGGGCCGTCCATGGTTTCGACCTGGCCGCCGCGCACGCGCACCGAGGTGGCGGTCTCGATGCCCTTGAGCGCCTCGCCGCCGCGCAGGACGCCGTCGGCGGTGGCTTTCTCGTTGAAGGCCGCGAAGCCCGCCATCATGGTCTGGAACTCGGGGCTGCCGTAGGTGGGCTCGGACTCGGGCGTGTTGTAGATCAGGAACATGTATTGCATGGTGGATTCTCCAAAGGGTTCAGGGACACATGAAACAAGGGTGACGAAACGGCGGTTGTCGGGCTGTCACAGGCCGAACGACGTGACCAGCAGGCAGCCCATCACATTGATCAACGCCAGCAGGCTGGCCGTGTTGCCGATGTAGCGCGCCGGGTGGGCGGCGTTGCCCGCCTTGAGGCTAAAGGGGTGGACCAGCCGCCCGGCCAGCAGCAGGGCGCCGGAGGCGTGCAGCCAGGGGTCGCCCGCGCCGTTGCCCTCGGCCAGCGCCATCAGCAGGATCACCCAGGGCGCCCATTCGATGAAGTTGCCGTGTTGGCGGATGCGCTCGTGCAGCGCGGGGTTGTCCGCGTCGCCGATGGACACCTTGAGGCTGGCGCGCATCAGGGTGACGCGGAACCAGAGGATCAGGCCCAGCAGGGCCATGGGAACTCCTTTCGTTGGTGGATGGCAACTGAAGACGCCGCTGGCCGGCCCGATTTCGACATCATGGCGAATTTTTTTGACGGTACAGCCACGACACTGGCACAGCTTGTTGCTCGTGGGTGGCGTTGTGTTCATGGAGGGAACAAGGCGCCGACGCGGCTTCGTGGCACCATGGCCGCTTTTCAAGACGCAGGCAGCCTGCCCGCCCACTCCCGCACCCGCCATGGAACTCCCCGCCCACCAACTGAGCATGACCGTGCTCATGACGCCCGACACCGCCAACTTCTCCGGCAAGGTGCACGGCGGCTCCATCCTCAAGCTGCTGGATCAGGTTGCGTATGCCTGCGCCAGCCGCTATGCGGGGGCGTATGTGGTGACGCTGAGCGTGGACCAGGTGGTGTTTCGCCAGCCGATTCATGTGGGCGAGCTGGTCACCTTTCTGGCCTCTGTCAACCACACCGGCAGCTCCTCGATGGAGGTGGGCATCAAGGTGATTGCGGAGAACATCCGCACGCAAGACAAGCGCCACGTCAACAGCTGCTTTTTCACCATGGTGGCGGTCGATGACAGCGGCAAGCCGATCCAGGTGCCCGCGCTGCGGCCCTTCACGCCCGACGAGCGCCGCCGCCACGCGGCCGCCGAGCTGCGAAAGACCATGCGCCGCGAGATGGAGCAGCGCTTCGCGGCGATTCGCTGA
>DAIOEI010000178.1:0-5452 GCA_036746335.1 Hydrogenophaga sp.
AGCAGCCTGACCGCCTTGCTCAGCGTCACCGGATTCACCCACGAGGCGGGTGGCTGGGCTGGCCGCTTCGTATTTGCCGGCTTTCTCTCACCCAAAGCCATGGAACGGCAACGCGAGGTACAACAGATCGGCGCCGACCCGCGGGCCTGCCTGCTGCTGGAAGCGCCCCACCGCATCGAGGCACTGGCCCGCGACCTGGCCACCCTGGGTGAGCGCCCCGTGACAGTAGGGCGGGAACTGACCAAGCAATTTGAAGATGTGGTGCAGTTGCCCGCCGCCAACCTGAGCGCCTGGCTTCAGGGCGACAGCCACCGCACACGTGGCGAGTTTGTGCTGATGGTTCACCCTGGCGCCCGCCAGGACGCCTCCAACACCGAACTCGACGCGCAAGCTTTGCGCATTCTGGACTTGCTGCTCACCGAGTTGCCTGTCAAAACCGCCGTACGGCTGGCGGCCGACATCACCGGTCAGGCACGCAACACGCTCTACACCACTGCGCTGCAACGTCGGGCACAACCCCAGGGCTGACCCAGGGGCCACCTGCCGGGGTTTTGTTCAGCGCAGCAGCCCATCTGCGCCAGGGGTTGCCGGGCGCTCTGCGGCCGCACCTGGCTCCACCACCTCGCTGGCCTGCACGTCCACCACATCCGCCCCGGCGGGAGCGCCAGAACGCTGGGGCCAGACACCGCTGGTGTAACGCTGCGACTGCGCCCTCATCCGGCTGAACATCACCAGCGGTGCGGGCTTGCGCCCGGTGATCAGCGACCACAAGGAAACCGCCGCCACCACCACCAGCGCTGCCAGCAGAAAGCTCAGCACAAACACCAGCGCTGCCAGCAGCAGGGCCAGCTTGAAGAGGCCCTGTAGCAAACGGCCCAGAAAATCGGATATTGCGGTCATGAAAAACAGAGTCTGGCGGGGCCGGGGAGTTCCGGGCCAAAGGTTCGGGAGCATGCAGGCGGGAACCGACGGCCCCACAATCGGTATGCTCCGTACAGCTGTGGACATTGTCCACTTTTGCAAGCCCTTCTTGCAGCAACCCCGTGTTTCAAACTTTGCCGGATCGTCACAACATGACAGCTTCTTGCTTCCATCGCCCAGCATCACCGGCCAAACTGTGCGCTCGCTGGTTGCTGGCAGCACTGATACCCATGGGCACGGCCCACGCACTGGAGCTCAGCGATGTGGCCCGCGAAGGCGAGCTTCGCTTCCTGGCCGAGCGCCCCGACCCCGGCGCCTACCATTACGCATCCGAGGTACAGATCAGCCCTGAGAGCCTGGTCAGCGGAGTGGTCCACCTGTCCACCTGCCACCGCCAACTGGACCCGAACGCCCGCATCGTCATTGCCTTCAACCCCGAGCGGGTGCAGGACATCCGCATCGCATCCAGCGAAGGCATCGAAAAAGCCTGGGTGGAAGGTCACCGGGTGGAGCTCGCACAAGTGCGCCGCGGCGCCTCGGTCTGCATCGACATCCGTTCGCGTGCCCTGGAAGCCATGGGCGAAGGGCGCTGGCGCCTGCACGCGGGCCCCCTCATGCGGCGTTACCTGGACGGCTATTTACCTATGCAGGCTGCGCTGGCTTTTGCCTGGCCGACCGGGTTGCTGCAGGTCAGCCAGACACATCCGGTAGCACAACCGGGCGTTCGCATTGCCACCAGCGCCAGCGGCGCCGAGCTGGACCTCGTCTTCGCCGGTCGCATGACAGCCACAGTAGACCTGACGCGCCCATCCGGCGCAGCGCAATGAACACATCCCCCAACCCCGCCCATCCATGAAATCCCTTTCGCAGTACTTCTTTCGCGGCCTGATCACCTTCTTGCCGCTGGCCATCACGGTCTACGTGCTGTTTCTGTTTGTCACCTGGATCGAACGCTCCGCCATGCACCTGATCCGCCCTCTGACCGGCGAGTTCTACTTGCCAGGCCTGGGCATAGCGCTGAGTGCCATGGTCATCCTCGCACTTGGTTTTCTCGTATCGCAACGCTTCACTTCGCGCCTGCTGTCCTTCATTGAGCTGCCCTTTACCAACCTGCCGGTGATCAAGAGCATCTATTCCTCGCTCAAGAATTTCGCCGACTATTTCGCCCCCCATGAGCACAGCGGCCAGCAGGTGGTGCTGCTGCAGATTCCCGGACAAGAGCTGAACATGGTCGGCCTGGTCACGCGCTCTTCCATGCGCGGACTGCCTTCGCCCTTGAACGCTCAAGACAAGGTGGCCGTCTATCTGCCCATGGGCTACATGATCGGCGGTTACACCGTCTTCGTGCCGCGAAGCTGGACCACCGTGCTGGACATCTCGGTGGAAGAAGCCATGCGTCTGGCCCTCATTGCCTTCATGGCTTCCCAGAAGAACCCGCCTGTAGCCCGTCCCGAATGAAAGCCCAGGCGCCACCTGCCATGCACACACCGGGAACCTGCGGACATCCAGCGCATCCGACCTTGACCTATTGACCACCGACCCCAGGAAAAATCATGTCCCTGCCGTCCACTCCCCGCCGACAGCTGCTCACCGGCGCTTTGCGTGGCGCTGCGGTACTCGCGGTACCCGCCTGGCTCACGCCCGCCGTGGTTCGCGCCACGCCCGCCGGCCTGCGACCCACACCCCGCCAGATGGAAGGCCCGTTCTACCCGGTGACTCTGCCTGATGACACCGATGCCGATCTGCTGCGCAACGGACAGGCTGTGTATGGTCACGGCCAACCCGCCTGGGTACAGGGTGTGGTCACCGACACCCGGGGCACACCGCTGGCAGGTGGGCAGATCGAAATCTGGCAATGCGACCACCATGGCCGCTACCACCATCCTGGTGACGGCAACCGTGCCGACCCTGCCTTCCAGGGCTTTGGGAAGGTCACGCTCGCCAAAGATGGCAGCTACCGCTTCCGCACGCTCAGGCCCGCACCCTACTCTGGCCGCACACCGCACATTCACGTCAAGGTCAAGCTGGACGGCCAGACCCTGCTGACCACCCAGTTCTATGTGGAAGGCGACCCGGGCAACCGGCGCGACGGGCTCTGGCGCCGCCTGGGCCCGGAGGCCCAAGCGGCCATCACCCGGCCCTTTGTCGCCGGACCCGACGGGCTGCAGGCCGACTACCCGGTGGTGGTTCAGGCCTGAGGTTCTGTCCGCTTCAGCCAAGCGCCAAGCCCACAGCACGACAAACCCCGAAGAGGCCGAACCGCCCGCATGGACTCCCTTTCACAGATCGCCCTCGGCTCGGCCATTGCCATGACCGTCATGGGGCGGCGTACCGCTGCCTGGAAAGCTGCCCTCTGGGGTGGTGTGGCTGGCACCCTGCCCGACCTGGATGCCCTCATAGACCACGGCGACGCCATTCTCAACATGGTGCTGCACCGCGCAGAAACCCACTCGCTGCTCTTCCTGACGCTGCTTTCACTCCCGCTGGCCTGGGTCGTCACGCGCCTGAGCGGCGACAGGGCGGGGGGGTCACAGGCCGCAGCACCGGATTCCAGCGCAAAGCGGGAAGACACTTGGGGGTATTCACCCTTCCTGCGGTGGTGGCTCGCGCTGTGGCTGGTGCTGTTCACGCACCCCCTGCTCGACACCATGACCATCTACGGCACGCAGCTGATGCAGCCCTTCAGCGACTACCCGTATGGGGTGGGCAGCATGTTCATCATCGACCCGGCCTACACCCTGCCGCTGCTGCTGGGCATCGGGATCGCACTGGTGGGCAGGGGCAGCGCACGCAGCCTGCGTTGGAACACGGCGTGCCTCGCGCTCTCTACCGCCTACCTCGGTTGGAGCGTATGGGCTCAACAGCAGGCGCTGGACATGGCCCGCGCCTCGCTGGCCCAAGAAGGCATCGTGGCCGAACGCCTGCTCGCCACACCCACCCCCTTCAACACCCTGCTCTGGCGCCTGGTGGCCGTCACGCCCACCCACCACCACGAAGCCAACTGGTCTTTGCTGGACAGCGGGCCGCCGCAGCGCTGGAGTGCCCACCCCCGCGGCGCCGAACTCATCGCACAACACGCCCAGGCCGAACCGGTCCGCCGCATGGCGGACTTCACCCACGGCTTTTACCGCCTGGCCGCCACGCCCGAGGGCCAGCTGCGCGTGACCGATCTGCGCATGGGCCAGGAGCCCGACTACGTGTTCAATTTCGACGTCGGCCCGCTCGATGCGGTGGGTTCGGTACCTGCGGTGCAGGTCAGCCAGCGCCCGGACATCGGGCCCGCCCTGCGCTGGATCTGGCAGCGCATGTGGGGGCAGGATGTACCACCCCCCTGGCCCGGCGCCAACTGAACGGGCAAAGACAGCCGATCCGCCCCTGCGGATCAGAGCGTGATGGGTCGCTCGGCGAAGGCTTTGCCCCAGTGCAACAGCTTGTAGCGGCGCAGCGAAGGCACGTAATACGGATCGTTTTCGATCAGTTGCACTGCGCGTTCGCGCGAAGCCACCTCCAGCACCCAGAGGCCGCCCACAAACGCCTGGTTGGGCGCCTCGCGCAATCCCCCGGCGATCAGGATTTCGGCTGCGTGCCGCTCCAGGTACGCCAGGTGCAGCGGCTCCCGCTCGCGCCGAACTGAGCGCATGCCCGGTTCATCCTCAAAAATCGCCACCCAGCGGATCATCATGGCGCGCTCCTTCACCCCATCAGCAGCGTGATCACGACGATCAACACGCCGATGGCCAGGTTGATGCCCACCCAGGTGCGGATGTTGCCCAGAGCGGCGCCGCCGGCCGGCCAGTCCTGTGCGGCCACCGCCTTGGACAGCCGCTTGAACAGCGAGAACCGGATGTGGCCAAAAATGGCCATCATCAAAATGCCCAGCACGGCCATGATGGTCCAGTCCAGCGGCATGTTGAAGGACAAGCCCGCCTGCACCGTTTCCTTGGCCACCCGGCCAATCATCCACAGGCCGCTGGCCAGCACGATGGCAATGCACACCAGCACCGCCGCAAAAAACCGCTGCAGGGCACCGTGCATCAGCGGCACCCGCTGCGGCGGCGGCAATTGCATGGCGGCGGGGCGCAGGAAAAAGTGGGCGAATACCATGCCGCCGATCCAGACGATGATGGCCAGAACGTGCAGCAGTTTGAGGGTGGCGTAGAGCATGTGGAGGGCGCGAGCGCTTTGGAAAAAAGGGAGACGGTCAGACCCGGATGTCTTGGGTCCTGCATCTTATCGAGGAAGCTCCACAAGCATACCGGCACCCTCCCGCCGCTGTAGCCGATACGGCGGCAAGCCCTTGAGCATCCGACGGCCATAGCTTTGCTTGAGCAGGCGCGCGTCATAGCAGACGACCACCGCCTCGTCGGTCTCGGTGCGCAGGGCGCGGCCGGTCCATTGCAGCAGGCGGGCGCCGGTGGCGGGCACCACCAACTCGCTGAACGGGTCACGGCCCTGGGCCTTGAGCCAGTCGGCCCTCGCCTGGCCCACCGGGTCGCTGGGCGAGGCAAACGGCAGCTTGGTGATGAACACC
>DAIOEI010000179.1:0-3298 GCA_036746335.1 Hydrogenophaga sp.
ACCATCACCTGGCCGGTGAGCAAACCCGGCCGAAACGCCGAGCGGTAGCGTGTGTTCATGCCCGAACTCCGCCGGGCCGCCCCAAGGAGGTTGAGCCCCTCCGGGGGGCAGAGAGTGCAGCGAACGTGGGGGTCATGTTGCCTCCTTCAGAAAAAGTTTCAAAGCCGCCTCGCTCAGCTCGTCCAGGGACGCGCGCCGACCCGCGTCGTACCACTGCACGGCCCAATTGAGCGCACCAAAGATCAGCAACCGGGCCAGACTGGGATCGCCCTGCAGCTCGCCGCTGGCCTGCAAGGCCTTGAGCACCGGTACCCAGACCGCTTCATAGTCACGGCGCAGTTCGTTCACCTCCACCCGCTGCGCCTGGGAGAGCGATCGCCATTCGTAAAGCATCACGGGAATGAAATCGCTCTCGGCACCGAGCAGCACTTCCAGGTGGTTGCGCACCAGCACCCGCAGGCACTCGCGTGCGCTCAGCGCCTGCCCAGCCGCCACTGCAGCCTGCATGGCAAGCAGTTGGCTGTGGGCGGCCCGCTGCATGCCCTCCAGCATGATGGCCGCCAGCAGTGCCTCCTTGTTCTCGAAGTGGTAGAACGGCGAGCCCGAGCGCATGCCCGCTGCGGTGGCAATGTCGCGCGTGCTGGTGGCGGCAAAGCCCTGGGTGCGAAACAGGCGCGCCGCCGCGCGCAGCAAAGCCTGGCGCCGGTTGCCGTCATCGCGTTCATCTGCGGTCTTTCGGGGTCGGCCCCGGGCCCGGCGCGGTTCGCCATCGGGAGTAACGGGGGGACGCATGGCACTCATGGTCTGGCACCATATCAGTCCTTGGTATTTTCAGCAAGCAAACGCTTTGTATAAATAAAAAAAGCCTGTCTCCCAGCCGACAACGCCGCCACCCTGTGCAAACCCGAGGCACCCGCCGCTCACAAACGTGTAGCCTTGGGAACCTGCACACGACAGCCGAATTCCAACGCTTTTTTCACATCGAACCATCCCATGAATCTCTGGACTGCGCTGGCCACCCTGTTGGGCGGGCTGGGGGTGTTTCTGCTTGGCATGGCCATGATGACCGACGGTCTGAAGCTGGCCGCCGGGCCAGCCTTGCAACGCATCCTGACGCACGCCACACGCACCCGCTGGCACGCCCTGGGCTCGGGCGTGATGCTGACCGCGCTGGTGCAGTCGTCCACGGCGGTGGGGGTGGCGGCCATCGGCTTTGTCAACGCCGGTCTGCTGACGCTGGCTCCAGCGATCTGGGTGGTTTTTGGCGCCAACGTGGGCACCACCATGACCAGCTGGATCGTGGCGCTGATCGGCCTGAAGTTCAAGGTGGAGGCACTGGCGCTGCCCTTGATCGGCGTGGGCGCGTTGCTGCGGCTGACCGGGCAGAACCGGCGCAGCGGCGCCATCGGCACAGCGCTGGCGGGCTTTGGCCTGCTGTTCCTGGGCATCGGCTTGTTGCAGCAATCGTTCGGTGGCCTGTCTGACCGCTTTGCCCTGCCTCAAGGCGACGGCGTGCTGGTGCTGCTGTCGCAACTGGGCATTGGCCTGATGATGACCGTGGTCATGCAGTCCTCCAGCGCTGCCATGACGATCACGCTCACCGCAGCGCAAAGCGGCCTGATCGACGCACAAGGCGCCGCAGCGGTGGTGATCGGCGCCAACATCGGCAGCGCCGTGACGACCGCGCTGGCGGGCATTGGCGCCACCTCCAACGCCCGGCGGACCGCGCTGGCCCACGTGGTGTTCAACCTGGTCACGGGTGCGGTGGCGCTGATGCTCTTGCCCTGGCTGGTTTCCCTGATCGTGCTGGCGCGCGAGACGCTCGAATTGCCCCCCGACCCGGCCACCACACTGGCGCTGTTCCACACCACCTTCAACCTGCTGGGGGTGATGCTGATGTGGCCGCTGGCCGGGCGTCTCACGCAGTGGTTGCTGGAGCGTTTCCGTCTGCGCGAGGAAGACGAAGCCCTGCCCCGCTTTCTCGACAAGACCGTGCTGGCCGTTCCTGCCCTGGCACTGGACGCGCTGGCCCAGGAGCTGGGCCGCCATGGCAGCCTGTGTGCCGGTATTGTGCGGGGTGTGCTCAGCGGCGCCGACGCACAGAAGCTGGACATCGATCAGCGCGTGGCCCAGCAGCTCAGCGCAGCCATCGACCAGTTTGCCGAGCGCCTGAGCCAGTCGGCCCTGTCGGCAGATTCCAGCGAGCGGCTGGCAGGTCTGCTGCGGGTGCACCGCTACCAGGCACGCAGTGCCAGCCTGGCCTTGAGCGCAGCGCCCCTGCGGCCACCCAGCGTGGACGACCCGGGCTGGATGGCTCACCACCGGGACTTTGCAGGCGCCCTTGAATCGGGTGACCCGGCCGAAATCGCGCGCAGCTACCAGCCTTTGAAATCCACCGTGCTGGTGCTGGGGGCCGCCGGTCGGATTCCACTGGCGCAGATGGAAAAAGAGCTGGCAAGCTACAGCGACTTGCGCAGCGCAGCAGAGCAAGCCGCCAAGGCACACGCCTTTTTGAACCCGGAGGCCAAAAACGGATCACAAACCTGAAGCTCGCGTCTGCCAGCAAGGCACGCAGCGGTAATTGTCTGTTTTAACCGAATCATTTATCTGCTTCTTTCTGATTTTTCTGACAGGCGATCCCCGTTATCCTGTCTCGGTACTGTTTTTCAACCCCTTGGAGGTATGTGATGAAAAAGTGGCTTTCTCTGCTGGCGGTGGTGTTCACCGTCTCGATGACAACGGTTTCCATGGAAGCCGAGGCCAAGCGCATGGGTGGCGGCAAGTCCTTCGGCATGCAGCGCCAGGCCACGCCGCCCAAGGCACCCAACGCTGCGCCAGCGCAGACACCGGCTGCCGCACCCGGCGCTGCAGCGGGCGCCGCTACCCGCAGCTCCTGGATGGGCCCGGTCGCCGGTCTGGCCGCTGGCCTGGGCATTGCCGCCCTGGCTTCGCACCTGGGTTTTGGTGAAGAGCTGGCCAACATGCTGATGATCGGTCTGCTGATCATGGCTGTGCTGGCAGTGATCGGCTTTGTGATGCGCAAGAAGGCTGCGGCCCAGGGCGGTGGCATGGCCTACGCCGGAGCCGGTGCAGGCACGGGTTCGCCCGCTGCACGGCAGCAGCCCGGCGCCCAGCAGCCCGCAGCCTTCAAAATGGCATCACCAGCGGCCAACGGCGGCAGCATGATCGGCAGCGCCCTGGGCGGCCAAAGTGCCCAGGCCAGCAGCGCCGCGATTCCGGCCGACTTTGATGTGCCTGCTTTCGTGCGCAATGCCAAGGTCAACTACATCCGCCTGCA
>DAIOEI010000179.1:3398-5442 GCA_036746335.1 Hydrogenophaga sp.
ATCTGGCACCTGACCAAGCCGCGCCATGTGCCAGGCGGCTGGTTGCTCGCTGGCATTCAGCAAAGCCAGTAAAAAACCGCTGACTCTGATCAAACCCGGCCTTGTGCCGGGTTTTTTCATGGCGGGCGCCTCCCCAGAACGAGGGTTGCAAGGGGCAGCACAGCAGCGTACAAACCGGCGGCACGGCGCCCGTGATCGTGCAGCGCCGGGTCATCGAACGGAGTTTGTCCATGAGCACCCGCCCCAGCACCCGCAAACCGGCTCGCACCAGCACCCGCAAAGCGGCAACAAAACGCCGACCCCGGACCCCAAAAGCCACGTCCACGCACATCTTCAACCGCCTCCTGGACGCGCGACCCGACAGGCTCGACTTCCGAGATTTGCGCTACAAGCCTCCGCTGCGCTCGCTGGAAGCCGTCTGGCCGGCGCAGGCCCATTTGGAGCAGGTGCTCCCCTCGTACGTGAAAGCCGGGCTGGTGCTGGACCAGGGTCGCGAAGGCGCCTGCACCGGTTTTGGCCTGGCGGCCGTGTTGAACTACCTGCTGTGGTTGCGTGCACTGGAGGACAGCGAAGAGCCCTTGCAGGGCATCCAGGTCAGTCCCCACATGCTGTACGAACTCGCGCGCCGTTACGACGAGTGGGAAGGCGAAAGCTATGAAGGCTCGTCCTGCCGGGGCGCGCTCAAGGGCTTTCACAAACACGGCGTCTGCCAGGCCCGCTACTGGGGCCCGGGCGGCCTGGGCGCACGCGAGGGCAGCGAATGGGAGCGCGACGCACTGCGCCACCCGCTGGGGGTGTATTACCGCATCCACAAAGCCTCGGTGGTGGATCTGCAATCGGCGATCGTCAACATCGGTGCGGTCTATGTGTCGGCCCGGGTGCACGACGGCTGGCAGCGCGTGGGCAGCCGCCGCACGGCGCCACGCTCACACAGCGAGGCCGAGCTGCCCAGCATCCCGCCCGCCAGCCATGGCTCGCCGCTGGGTGGCCATGCCTTTGCTCTGGTGGGCTACAACGAGCGCGGCTTCATCGTGCAGAACTCCTGGGGCGGCCGCTGGGGTTCTGGCGGCTTTGCCGTCATGAGCTACAGCGACTGGGTGCAACACGGCACCGATGCGTGGGCGCTGGGCCTGGGTGTGCCGCAACAGCAGGAGGCCTCGGCCGAGCGTGTGGCCTCGCTGCGCTGGCCGCAACGCAGCGGGCAAAGGCTGGGGCGCGCCGGCAAAAGCCCCGACAACCCGCCCGACGACCCCTGGCCCATCGACCGGGTGTTTGACCACAAGCCCTACCAGCCCTGGTCCACCGCCCAGGCCTACGAACACACCCTGGTCACCGGCAACAATGGCCACCTGATCGTCACCGACCTGGCGGCCGGGGTGGACGGCAAGCCGGCCGACTTCGTCAACGCCCAGTTGCGACGCGCCCTCGGTTTTTTCCGCACCCGGCCTCAGGCCCACCTGATGGTTTATGTGCACGGAGGCCTGAACAGCGAGGCGGAATCCATTGCCCGCATCCGCGTGCTGGCGCCGTACTTCGAAGCCAACGGCATCTACCCGCTCTTCCTGACCTGGCGAACCGGGCCGCTGGAAACCCTGACCGGCATCCTGGAAGACAAATTGCGCAGCGTTTTTGGTCTGGACGACGAGCGCGCCCACGGCATTTTTGACGCCCTGGGTGAAGCACGCGACCGCAGTGTCGAAGCCATTGCCAGCAAGGCCATCAAGGGCCTGTGGACCGAGATGCGACAGAACGCCCGCGATGCCGCGCTCAGAGGCCGGGGCCTCTGGCTGCTGGCGGACGCGCTGGGCCTGCTGCAAAACGAACTCGGCCGCAAACCGCTGCGCCTGCACCTGGTGGGTCATTCGGCCGGCTCCATCGTGCTGGGTCACTTGATCGAGCGCCTGGCCGCTCGCGACCTCAAGGCCGCTACTTGCTCGCTGTACGCTCCGGCCTGCACGGTGGCCTTTGCGATCGACAAATACCTGCTGACCGGCTCCAAGGTGATCGACCCCAGGAAGCTGCACCTGCACTACCTGACCGACGC
>DAIOEI010000180.1:0-5411 GCA_036746335.1 Hydrogenophaga sp.
GGGCGTAGCGCACGTGGTTCTGGGCGCCGGTGCTGTTGGGCCAGCGCAGGTCGGCCGGCCACCAGTCGCCGCTGGTGCCGGGCGCAGGTGGCACGAACAGGCTGTGGGCGCCGAAGCCGTTGCCGTTTTGGCTTTGCCCGCCATCGCCCGAATGGTTGGCCTGAATCTGGTGGTGGCCGCTGCCGCCCTGGCTCTGGCTTTGAAAACTGCCGCTGCGCAGCAGGTCGGGCTGATCGGCGATCAGGTTCGCCAGCTCGCTGCACAGACCGTCGACCCGGCCCTTCAAATGGTTGTTGAACATGTCCGAGACCATGGTCATGCCGCCGCGCATCCACTGGCCCGAGCCGCTGAACTCGGGGTGGTTGAACTGCGCCATGCTGCCGTTGCCGTGGATCACGGATTCCAGCATGGAGAGCGTGGCGTCGAAGCTGAAGCCGTGGCGCTGGGCGATGCCGTTGAGGGTTTGCTGGCCTTGGGGGGAGAGTTGTCGCATGCGAAGCGTCCGGTGATTGAGCGTCGAGTTTCGCAGATGGGCGGTGCCCCTCTGCAGGTGGCATGAAAACTGCGCATTCGGAGCACCCCCCTGCGCCGCTGCGCGGCTTCCCCCCTCTCCTTCGGGAGGGGGAACGCAGCCAGTGGCCCGGCGAAGCCGGTTCCACGGCTGCCCAGTCCGTCTCCATCGAACCACCCGAACCCCGCCGCCCGTGTCCGATTCAGCGCCGCCCCAACGCATCATCAAGGTGCGCCGCGACTACAACAGCTGGGTCGGCAGCGAGACCATGGAGGACTACGCCCTGCGCTACACGCCGCAGCGCTTTCGCAAATGGAGCGAGTGGCGGGTGGCGAACACGGCTTTTGGGGCGGCCTCGTTCCTGATTCTGGAGGCGGTGGGCGCCACCCTGCTGGTGCAGTACGGTTTCATCAACGCTTTCTGGGCCATCCTGGCCACCGGCCTGATCATTTTCCTGGCCGGTCTGCCCATCAGCGTGTATGCCGCGCGCTACGGTGTGGACATGGACCTGCTCACGCGCGGCGCGGGTTTTGGCTACATCGGCTCGACCATCACTTCCCTCATCTACGCCAGCTTCACCTTCATCTTCTTTGCGCTGGAGGCGGCTGTGATGGCCTACGCGCTGGAGCTGGCGCTGGGCATTCCGCCCGCTTGGGGCTACTTCATTTGCGCGGTGGTGGTGATCCCGCTGGTCACCCACGGGGTGTCGGTCATCAGCCGTTTTCAGATGTGGACGCAGCCGCTGTGGCTGGTGATGATGATCGTGCCCTTTGTGGCGGTGTGGGTGCTCGATCCTGGTGCATTTGCTGGTATCACGCACTACGGTGGTGAAACGGGCGCCGGGCGGGATTTTTCTTGGCACCTGTTTGGTGCAGCCCTGACGGTGGGTATTGCGTTGATCACCCAGATGGGCGAACAGGTGGACTACCTGCGCTTCATGCCCGCGCAAGCGCCTGGCAAACCCCTGCGCTGGTGGGCCGGTGTGCTGGCGGGTGGGCCGGGCTGGGTGGTGCTGGGCGTGATCAAGATGCTGGGCGGCGCGCTGCTGGCCTGGCTGGCGTTTTCGCACATGGTGCCGATCGAGCGCGCGGTGGACCCGAACCAGATGTACCTGGCCGCCTACGAGTACATCCTCCCCTACGGATGGGCCGTGGCGGCCACGGCGCTGTTTGTGGTGATCTCGCAGATGAAGATCAACGTCACCAACGCCTACGCCGGTTCGCTGGCCTGGAGCAACTTCTTCTCGCGCCTGACGCACAGCCACCCCGGGCGGGTGGTCTGGGTGGTGTTCAACACGCTGATCGCTTTCATGCTGATGGAGATGCAGGTGTTTCAGGCGATTGGCGAAGTGCTGGGCCTGTACAGCAACATCGCCATTGCCTGGATGATGGCGGTGGTGGCCGATCTGGTGATCAACAAGCCCATGGGCTGGAGCCCCAAGGGCATCGAGTTCAAGCGCGCCCATCTGTACGACATCAACCCCGTGGGTGTCGGCGCCATGGTGCTGGCCTCGGCGCTGGCCATCCTGGCCTACCTGGGCCTGATGGGCGAGCTGGCTCAGGCCTTCTCTGCCGTGATTGCCATGGTCACGGCGCTCATCACCTCGCCGCTGATCGCCTGGGCCACAAAGGGCAAGTACTACATCGCAAGACAGGCAGAGTCCCCGGTGGTCTGGCACGACTTCCGCCCGGTGGGTCGAGCAGAAGCCCATCCAGAAACACCGCGGAACGGGCTCCGCCCGGCCGCAGGTGTTGCCCCCCTCCAGGGGGGTGACGCCGCAGGCGGCGCGGGGGGTAGCCTGATCCGTTGCGTGATCTGTGAGCGCGAGTACGAAGGCCCGGACATGGCCCACTGCCCGGCCTACCAGGGCCACATCTGCTCGCTGTGCTGCTCGCTGGACGCCCGCTGTGGCGACTTGTGCAAGCCCCACGCCCGGCTGCAGGTGCAGTGGCAGGCGGCGCTGCGCACGGTGCTGCCGCAGCGCATGTGGCCCTATCTGGATGCGGGGCTGGCGCACTACCTGCTCATCATGGGCGTGATGGCGCCGGTGCTGGCCGCCGTACTGGCCCTGCTGTACCGCCAGCAGGTGCAGGGGCTCGACGCGGTCACCACCGACGCCAGCCTGCTCGACAACGCCCTGCGCGCCGGTTTCCTGCAGGTGTATGCGGTGCTGCTGCTGATCGCCGGTACCGTGGCCTGGTGGCTGGTGCTGGCGCACAAAAGCCGCGAGGTCGCGCAGGAGGAGTCCAACCGACAAACTTTGTTGCTGATGCAGGAAATCGACAACCACCGCCAGACCGACGAGGCCTTGCAAGAGGCGCGCCGCGCCGCCGAGCAGGCCAACCAGGCCAAGAGCCGCTACATCAGCACCATCAGCCACGAGCTGCGCACGCCGCTCAACAGCATCCTGGGCTATGCGCAGCTGCTGCAGGAAGACGCCAGCCTGCCGCCGCACCGCGCGCAGGCCATCCGCGTCATTCACCGCGGGGGCGAGCACCTGCTCTCGCTGATCGAGGGCACGCTGGACATCGCCCGCATCGAGTCCGGCAAACTCACGCTCGATGTCAAGCCCATGGCCTTTGCAGAGACCCTGGCCGAAATGGCCAGCCTGTTCGAGTTGCAGGCCGCAGGCAAAGGGCTGCACTTTGCCTTCGAGGCGCAGGGCGCGCTGCCGCAGGCGGTGCGGGCGGATGAGAAGCGCCTGCGCCAGATCCTCATCAACCTGCTGGGCAACGCGATCAAGTTCACCCGCGTCGGGCAGGTGCGGCTGGTGGTGCGGTATGCGCGCGAGATGGCGCTGTTCGAAGTGCACGACACCGGGCCCGGCCTGTCTGCCACCGAGCTGGAGCGCGTGTTTGAGCCATTCCAGCGCGCCCAGAGTGCGACCGGTGAAACCGCCAGCGGTGGCACAGGCCTGGGCCTGACCATTGCCAAAATGCTGACCGACCTGATGGGTGGCGAAATGACGGTGCGCAGCACGCCCGGCCAAGGCACCGTTTTCAGTGTGCGGCTGTTCCTGCCGGAGCTCCATGGCGTGGCCGCGCAGCGCGCTTTGCCACAGCCACCCATCACCGGTTACGAAGGCGCACGCCGGCGTGTGCTGGTGGTGGACAACGAAGAGAGCGACCGCGAGTTGCTCGTGCGCTGGCTCAAGCCCCTGGGCTTTGAGGTGCAGTTGGCCACCAGCGGCCACGATGCCCTGACACTGCTCGAAGGCCTGGCCCCCGGCCACGAACGCGCGCCGCATGCTGTTTTTATGGACCTGGCCATGCCCGGGATCGATGGCTGGGAAACCCTGCGCCGGCTGCGCGCCAATGGCTGGGCCGAGGTGCCGATGGCCATCGTCTCGGCCAATGCCTTCGACCAGGGCCTGCAGGCCGACGCAGACCCCGGCGCCGGGGGTGTGGCCCGCGAGCAGGCCTTCTTTGTCAAGCCAGTGCGCCGCGACGACCTCACCCATTGGCTGGGACAACAACTGGGCCTGTGCTGGTCGCGCGGATTCGAATCGCCCGTTCAGCCGACCCCGCTACAAGCTGCTCCCGCCCTGCCACTGGCCGCAGCGCAGACACCGGGTGTTGGCCTTGCGGGTGAACAGTCTCAGCCCCCGGCGGCCGACGCATTTGCCCCTCTGCTGGAGCTCGCCCGTCTGGGCTACACCAAAGGCGTGCTGCAGTGGCTTGACGAGTGGGTGCGGCATCATCCTGAGCAGCAGGCGTTTGCCCAAGGGCTGCGCGCACTCGCGCGAGAATTCCGGTTTGAAGCCATCGAACAGCGCCTGCAGCAGCCCGGAGCTGCCCGGTCATCGCCACCATGAACGCACCAACACCCTCTGTCGAGCGCGCCAGCGCCCTCCTGCCGTCCGGTGAGGCGCTGGTGGTCCTGATCGTGGACGACGTGCCCGACAACGTGGCCCCGCTGCACGACGCGCTGGACGAAGCGGGCTACACCGTGCTGGTCGCGCTCGACGGCGAGGCCGCCATCCGCCGCGCCACCCAGGCCCTGCCCGACGTGGTGCTGCTGGACGCCGTCATGCCTGGCATCGACGGCTTTGAAGTCGCGCGCCGGCTGAAGGCGCAGGCTGCCACCGCCCACATTCCCATCCTGTTCATGACCGGCCTGACCGAGACCGAACACCTGGTGGCCGCGCTGGAAGCGGGCGGCGTGGACTACGTGACCAAGCCCATCAAGCCGCGCGAGGTGATGGCTCGCATGGGTGTGCACCTGCGCGCTGCGCGCCATGTGCGCCAGGGCGCGGTGGAGCGCAGCCAGGCGCGCAACGCGCTCGACGCCTTTGGCTACGCCACCATCACCGTGCGCGCGCGCGACGGCCGCCTGATGTGGCAAACGCCGCTGGCGCGCGACCTGCTGCAGCGCTACTGCGGTACCGAAGCGCCCACCACGCCGCCCGCCGTGCTGCAGTGGCTGGACCGCCTGCTGCCCGACTTGCAGACACCACCACCGAGCGGGCAGCCGCCGCGCGAACCGCCGCGCCTGTCCATCGACCAGGGGCCACGCCGCCTCACGTTTCGGCTGCACCAGTGCGTGGGCGACGAAGACGGCAGCGAATTCGGCGAACCGGGCGACTGGCTGATCGTGATGCAGGAAACGTCTGACGCGGCGGTGCTGGAAAGCCTGGCCCAGGCCTTTGGCCTGACCGCTCGCGAGGCCGAGGTCTTGTACTGGGTGGTCAAGGGCAAGATCAACCGCGACATCGGCGACATCCTGGGCGCCAGCCCGGCCACGGTGAAGAAACACCTGGAGCGCATCCACGCCAAGCTGGGGGTGGAAACGCGCACCGCAGCGGCCGCGATGGCCATCAACCGCGTGCCGCTGCTGCAGCCGCGGGGGTGATCAGGTTGCTTCTGGCGGGCGTTTTTTCTTCAGCGCGTCGTACACCCGT
>DAIOEI010000181.1:0-5409 GCA_036746335.1 Hydrogenophaga sp.
CGAAGCCACCGGCCACCATGTGGCATTCCAGGATCTCGTCGCGCACCTGCACCGCCGCCTTGAACTCGTTGAACACGTTGGGCGTAGTGCGGTCCAGCAGCACCTCCACGAACACCAGCATGCCGCGCCCCAGCTTGAGCGGGTTCAGCCGCGCCTCGTAGCCCAGGATGTAGCCCTCGCGCTGCAGGCGCTGGGTGCGCGCCAGCACGGCCGTGGGCGAGAGGGCGACCGCCTCGGCCAGCTTGAGGTTGGAGATGCGCCCGTCGGCCTGCAGAACGCTCAGGATGCGCAGGTCGATGCGGTCGAGTTCGGAGGTGGTGTCGCTCATGGATAGTGAATTATCCGGTTGAAGTCGAAAAATCAGAGAAAAATTTATCTGATGTTTCTTCAGACTACGGGCATTCACTGTTTTGTACCGTTCTGGAAACCCGCCATGCCCCGTACCACAGACCGCCTGCCCTTTCCGTACCGGCCCGAGGCCGAAACCGTCAACCAGCATCTCGCCGCGCTGCAGGGCGCGCTGGACTGGGCCGCCGCCGCCCAGGTGGCCACGCCCTGGGTGCGCGCGGTGCGCGAGAACCCGCCGCCTTTCTGGGCCATGGAGAGCCTGCTCAAGGAGTACCCGATTTCCAGCGCCGAGGGGCTCGCCCTGATGCGCCTGGCCGAAGCCCTGCTGCGTGTGCCCGACGCCGAGACCGCCATCGCCCTGACCGCCGACCAGTTGGGTCGCGCGGACTTCGACGGCGCGGCCGACTCGACGCTGGCCAGGTTGTCTTCGACGGCTATCGCCATGTCCAAACATTTCCTGCCAGAGTCCGGTGGAGAGGTTGGATTGATGGCCAAGCTGGGCGCCCGCACCGTGGTCGCCGCCACGCTGCGCGCGGTGCAGTTGCTGGGCCGCCAGTTCGTGCTGGGCCAGACCATTGGCGAGGGCATGAAGGAAGCGACGGCAGCGCGCAAGAAGCAACCCAACCTCCAGTTCAGCTACGACATGCTGGGCGAGGGTGCCCGCACCCAGGCCGATGCGTTGCGTTACCAGGCCAGCTATGAAAACGCCCTCGCCGCCATCGCCCAGGGCGCCGACCCGGTGCGCCACCCGGCGCAGAACGATGGCATCTCGATCAAGCTCAGCGCCCTGCACCCGCGCTTTGAGGACGCGCAGCACGCGCGCGTAATGGAAGAACTGGTGCCGCGCGTCTGGACCTTGTGCCGTGCGGCGGCGGTGGCCAACCTGAACCTCACCATCGACGCCGAGGAGGTCGACCGGCTCGAACTCTCGCTGGATGTGTTCGAGGCGCTGGCAGCTCTGGTGGCCGAACAATGCCCGCGCTGGGAAGGGCTGGGCCTGGCCATGCAGGCCTACCAGACGCGCGCGGTCGAGCTGATTGCGCACATTGCGGCGCTGGCTCGCCAGTACAAGATCAAGTTCATGTGCCGCCTGGTCAAGGGCGCGTACTGGGACGCCGAGATCAAGCGCGCGCAAGAACAGGGCCTGCCAGCCTACCCGGTGTTCACCTACAAGCACCACACCGACGTGAGCTACCTGGCCTGCGCCAAGGCGCTGCTGGACGCGCCGGATGCGATCTTTCCGCAATTCGCCACGCACAACGCCGGGACGATTGCCGCGATCTTGCAGCTCGCATCCCGCAAGGCGGTCCTGTTCGAGTTGCAAAGGCTGCACGGCATGGGCGAGGGCATCTACCGCGAGGTGCTCAAAAACCCGTTGGTGAGTTGCCGCGTCTATGCGCCCGTGGGCGCGCACCGCGACTTGCTGGCCTATCTGGTGCGCCGCCTGCTGGAAAACGGCGCCAACTCGTCCTTCGTGCACCAGTTGGCCGATGAGTCGGTGGGCATGGACGAGTTGCTGATCTCGCCGTTGCGCCTCGAACCCCAGGCTTCGCTGCCGCTGCCGATGGACCTGTACGGCGCCGCCCGCACCAACAGCAGCGGCCGCGACCTGAACGTGATCGCGCAGCGCGACGAACTGCTGGCGGCGCACGCGGCCTGCACCGTGCCGGTGGTGGCGGAAGCCAAGGCCGATGACGCCGCCGCGGCCGTGGCCCGCGCCGTCGATGCCTTCGCCACCTGGAACCACATACCGGTGGCACAGCGCGCGGCCGTGCTGCGTTTCGCCGCCGACGCACTGGACGTCGCGCTGCCTCGCTTCTGCGCCCTTCTGGTGAAAGAAGCGCACAAGACCTGGGGCGACGCCGTGTCCGAGGTGCGCGAGGCGGTGGACTTCCTGCGCTACTACGCCAACGAGGCCGAGCGCGTGATGGCGCCGCAGACCTTGCCCGGCCCCACGGGCGAGAGCAACACGCTGCGCGTGGAAGGCCGCGGCGCCTGGGTCTGCATCAGCCCCTGGAATTTCCCCCTGGCCATCTTCATGGGCCAGGTCGCGGCCGCGCTGGCCACTGGCAACACGGTGCTGGCCAAACCGGCCGAGCAGACGCCGGCGGTGGCGCTCGCGGCGGTGAAACTGCTGCACGCAGCGGGCATCCCTGCCAACGCGCTGCAGTTGTTGCACGGTCCCGGTGAAACCGTGGGCGCGGCCCTGGTCGCCGCGCCCGGTGTGGCCGGTGTGGTGTTCACCGGCTCCACCCAGGTGGCCAAGATCATCCAGCGCGCACTGGCCGCGAAAGACGGCGCCATCGTGCCGCTGATCGCCGAGACCGGCGGCATCAACGCCATGCTGGTGGACAGCACGGCCCTGCCCGAGCAGGTGGCCGACGCGGTGGTGCAGAGCGCCTTCCGCAGCGCCGGTCAGCGTTGCTCGGCCCTGCGTCTGCTGTGCGTGCACGAGGCCATTGCCGACGGCGTGATCGAGATGATCCAGGGCGCGGCCAAAGAGCTGGTGGCGGGCGATCCGTCGCAGCTCTCGACCGACCTTGGCCCGGTGATCGACGCCGAGGCCTTCGGCAGCATCCAGCGGCATGTCACCCGCTTGCGCGTCAGCGCGAAGGCCCTGTTACCGGAAACGGCGGCGAATCCAGCGCAGCCCAACCTGGTGGCGCCGCAGATGTTCGAGGTGGGCTCGATCAGTGAGGTAACACAGGAGATCTTCGGCCCGGTGCTGCAGGTGGTGCGCTGGGGCGGTGACCCGCTGGACGTGATCCGCCAGATCAACGCCCTGGGCTATGGCCTGACGCTGGGCATCCAGACCCGCATCGACAGCCGTGCACAGGCGCTGGCGGCGGCGGCGCGGGTGGGCAATGTCTACGTCAACCGCAACATGATCGGCGCCGTGGTCGGCGTTCAGCCTTTCGGCGGTGAAGGCCTGTCGGGCACCGGGCCCAAGGCCGGTGGGCCAAACTACCTGCCGCGTTTCTGCGCCGAGCAGACCCTGACCATCAACACCACCGCCGCTGGCGGCAATGTGGCGCTGTTTGCTGCCTGAACGGGCATGGGGGCTTTGCCGCACGGTGTCGGATGCGCGAGCGGACCGCCGCACCAACGCGCAAGCGGTCCGACGGATTCTGCAGTGGCGGCGTACAGTGCGAAACACCGCAACCCCTTGACCGCGCCATGGCCCACACGCCCGACCCTTCCGCCACCCACCACATCCAGCAATGGCTGGACGAACACCGTATTACCGAGATCGAGTGCCTGATCCCCGACATGGCGGGGCAGGCGCGCGGCAAAATCGTTCCGCGCCACAAATACGATCCAGCAGCGGGGCTGCGCCTGCCCGAGGCGGTGCACATGATGAGCGTGACCGGCGACTATCCCGAGGAAGACTTCACCTCGGTGGCCGACGGCGACATGCTGCTGGTGCCCGATCCCCAGTCCTTGCGGCCGGTGCCCTGGGCCAAGGAGCCCACTGCGCAGATCATCCACGACTGCTATCACTTTGATGGCCGACCGGTAGACCTGGCCACACGCAACGTGTTGCGCCGCGTGCTGGACCTGTACCGCGAGCGCGGCTGGACGCCGGTGATCGCGCCCGAGATGGAGTTCTACCTGGTGCAGGTGGAGCCCGATGAGGACATCCCGCTCAAGCCCCCGTTGGGCCGCACCCGCCGCACAGAGGCGGGCATGCAGAGCTTCTCGCTCGATTCGATCAACGAGTACGACGACATCTTTGACGTGATGTACGACTGGTGCGAAGCTCAGGGGATTGCGCTGGACACGCTGATCCATGAGATGGGTACCGCCCAGATGGAGATCAACCTCGACCACGGCGACCCCCTCGCCCTGGCCGACCAGGTCTTCCTGTTCAAGCGCACCATCCGCGAGGTGGCGATCCGCCGCAACATGTACGCCACCTTCATGGCCAAGCCCATGCAGGGTCAGCCCGGCAGCGCCATGCACATGCACCAGAGTGTGCTGCACACCGCCAGCGGGGAGAATATTTTCAGCCTTCCGGGCGGCGACCCATCTCCCGCTTTCCTGCACTTCATCGGCGGGCTGCAGACCTATCTGCCGGCCGCCACCGCCATCTTCGCGCCCTATGTCAATTCTTATCGGCGGCTCTCGCGCTTCACATCGGCCCCGATCAACCTGCAATGGGGTTTTGACAACCGGACCTGCGGCCTGCGGGTGCCGCATTCAGGGCCCGAAGCGCGGCGTATTGAGAACCGTTTGGCCGGTGTGGACGTGAACCCTTATCTCGCCATGGCCGCCAGCCTGGCTTGTGGCTACCTGGGGATGGAGCAGCAACTGGCACCGAGTGAGCCGCTCAAAGGCAGTGCCTATGAAAAGCCACACCAGTTACCGCGCCATCTGGACGAGGCGGTGGAAACCTTGATGGCTTGCAAGCCCCTAGTGGCCTTGCTTGGCGAACACTTCATCGAGACCTATGCGGCCGTCAAGGCGCTGGAGTACCGTGAGTATTTCGACGTGATCAGCCCCTGGGAACGGCGCTTTTTGTTGCTGCACGTCTGAAACCGACAGGGCGCTGGACCCTGGTCGGCGGTATCGCGCTTGTTCAGGCCAGTTCGCCGAAGTTGGTAGCGCGCACACCCGCGCCCGCGCTCTGCGGTGCCGTCTGATTGATGTTGACCCAAAACTCACACACATGCTTCATGGCGCTGAGGAACTGGGCGAACTCGGTGGGCTTGGCGATGTAGGCGTTGGTGCCCGCAACGTAGGCGCGCTGCAAGTCGCTGGGCTCGGTGGACGACGTCAGCACCACCACCGGAATGGTGCGCAAAGCGTCAGAGCCTTTGACTTCCCGCAAAACGCCGATACCGTCCAGCAACGGCATTTTGAGATCCAGAAGTATCAGGATCGGATTGCCTGCTGGGCGGTCTGTGAAACCGTCACGGCGGTAGAGATAGTCCAGCGCCTGCATGCCGTCGGACACATGCACCACCCGGCCATCCAGGCCGTGCCGGGCGAGTGCCAGTTTGGTGAGTTCGGCGTCGTCCGGGTTGTCTTCGACGAGTAGGATGGCTTCGGCGTTCTTGT
>DAIOEI010000182.1:0-5368 GCA_036746335.1 Hydrogenophaga sp.
TTCACCACCGGCAACACCTGCGCGCTGTTCAGGTCGTCTTGCACCTTGCGCTCTTCCGCCGCGATGGCGGCCGCTGCGCCCGGCTGCGCCAGCAGCCCCCCGGAGCCCACCAGACGCACCTTGGGTTTGCCGATCGACACGCCCAGGTCCATGCCAAACGTCCAACCCGGTGCATCTACCCGACCGTGTCCCCAGCCCACGCCCACATACGGCATGGTGCTCGGGTACTTGATGTCGGCCCGCAGCGCGTTGCCGGCAGCGTTGAAGGTTTGCCCGTCAATGGTCACGGTGCCGTTCTGGGCCTGCGCCAGCAGGGCCGCCGCAGAACCGCCAAAGGTGGCGCCGCCCACCAGGCGGAAGGCACCCGCAAAAGGTCGGAAGTCCAGGAACACGCCATTGCCCTTGAGGTCCAGGTCGCCCTTGTAGGTGATGCGGTCTTCGGTATAGGTGTCGGATTCGGTCAACTGGGCAATCTCGCCCCGCAACCCCAACACCGAACTCACCGGCAGGTTCAGGCCAAGGCCCAGACCACCCGTTCCCACGACACCATACACACCCAGGCTTTGCGCCATCACCGGCCCCGAAGCCAGGGCCACCGTCAGCCCGATCACACACCACATTTTCATGAGTCCCCCCAAGTTGGTTGAAAAACGCCGACAGTGTAGGCGCGGCGCGACCGCTTCCGAACTGCCCAAACCCAGACTTGCAAACCGTTGCATTCGGTGGCGGCATTCACTCCGCAGGATAATTGCGCCATGAGCATCACCTACAAAGACGAAGCCGGCATTGCGGGCATGCGCCAGGCCTGTCGGCTGGCCTCCGAAGTGCTGGACTACCTCACACCCTTGATCCAGCCGGGCATGACCACGCTGGAGATCGACCGCCTGTCGGCCGAGTACATGAAACAGCAGGGTACCCGCTCGGCCACCATCGGCTACCAGCCCAGCGGCTACCCGCCCTACCCCGGCCACCTGTGCACCTCCATCAACCATGTGGTGTGCCACGGGATCCCGAACGACAAGCCGCTGAAAAAAGGCGACATCCTCAACGTGGACGTCACCGTCATCACGCCCGATGGCTGGTACGGTGACAACAGCCGCATGTTCCTCATCGGCGGTGATGCGGCCTGCAGCGTGCAGGCGCGGCGCCTGTGCCAGGTCACCTTCGAGGCCATGTGGAAAGGCATTGAAATGGTCAAACCCGGGGTTCGCCTGGGCGACATTGGCCACGCCATCCAGACCTACGCCGAAGGCAACGGCTACACCGTCGTGCGCGAGTTCTGCGGGCACGGCATCGGCCAGCGCTTTCACGAAGAGCCGCAGGTGCTGCACTACGGCCGCCCCGGCACGCTCGACGAACTCAAACCCGGCATGACCTTCACCATCGAACCCATGATCAATGCCGGCAAGCGCGACATCAAGGAAATGGGCGACGGCTGGACCATCGTCACCCGCGACCGCTCCCTCTCGGCGCAGTGGGAGCACACCGTGCTGGTCACACCCACCGGCTACGAGGTGCTCACCCTTTCGGCCGGCAGCCCGCCCACTCCCGCCTTCGTGCGCCCCAGCGCCGTCGCCAGCGCGTGAGCGATCTCGCCACCCTTCGCCTGCAGTACCGCAGCGACAAGGCCGCCCTGCTGGCGGACCTGGGCGTGCAGGGCTCGTCTACGCGTGGCGTGCGCAGCACCCTGCAGAAACTCTCCCGCCTGACCGACCAGATGCTGCGCAAGCTCTGGGCCCAGGCCGGGTTCGGGCCGGGTTTTGCGCTGGTGGCTGTGGGCGGATATGGCCGCGGCGAGCTTTTCCCCCATTCCGATGTAGACGTGCTGGTGCTCATGCCCGATGGCAGCGCGCCTGACACCGATCCCGCTTTGCGCGAGCGGTTGGAGGGCTTCATTGGCGGCTGCTGGGACCTGGGCCTTGAAATCGGCTCCAGCGTGCGCACCATCAGCGACTGCGTGAACGAAGCCGGCAAAGACGTCACGGTGCAAACCTCGCTGCTGGAATGCCGGCTCATCGCGGGCGCCAAAACCGCTTTTTCGCGGCTGATGCAGGCCTTGGGCGAGGCCATGGACCCCAAGGCTTTTTTTGTGGCCAAAACGCTGGAAATGCGCCAGCGCCACCACAAGTTCGAGAACACGCCCTACGCGCTGGAGCCCAACTGCAAAGAGTCGCCCGGCGGCCTGCGCGATCTGCAGGTCATCCTCTGGGTGGCCAAAGCGGCCGGGCTTGGGCGCAGCTGGGACGAACTGGCGCGCAAAGGGCTGGCCACCCCGCTGGAAGCGCGCCAGATCAAGGCCAACGAGGCCCTGCTCAGCCTGATCCGCGCCCGCCTGCACCTGTTGTCCAGCCGTCGTGAAGACCGGCTGGTGTTCGACCTGCAAAACGCCGTGGCCGAGTCGTTCGGGTACAAGGCGCAGGTGCCTGCGGCGATCACCTCGGGCGATGCCCATACCCCAGCGCCCAACGCGCGCGGCGCCCGCCGCGCCAGCGAGGCGCTGATGAAGCGCTACTACTGGGCGGCCAAAGCCGTGACCCAGCTCAACCTGATCCTGCTGCTCAACATCGAGGAGCGGCTGCAAAGCGACGAAGTCGGTGTGGACCGCCTGCGGCCCATCAACGAGCGCTTTTTTGACAAAGGCGGCATGCTGGAAGTCGCCAGCGACCACCTCTACACACAGCAGCCCCAAGCCATTCTGGAGACCTTTCTGCTCTACCAGACCACGGTCGGCATCAAAGGCCTCTCGGCCCGTACCCTGCGCGCGCTCTACAACGCGCGGCCGGTGATGAACGCGAAGTTCCGCAACGACCCGGTCAACCGCGCCACCTTCATGCGCATCCTGCAGCAAAACGACGGCATCACCCACGCCATGCGCCTGATGAATCAGACCTCGGTGCTCGGGCGCTACCTCTGGGTGTTCCGCCACATCGTCGGCCAGATGCAGCACGACCTGTTTCACGTTTACACGGTGGATCAGCACATCCTGATGGTGCTGCGCAACGTGCGGCGCTTCTTCATTGCCGACCACTCGCACGAATACCCGTTCTGCTCGCAACTGGCCGCCGGCTGGGACAAGCCCTGGATCTTCTACATTGCCGCCCTCTTCCACGACATCGCCAAAGGCCGGGGCGGCGACCACTCGGAGCTGGGCGCCAGCGATGTGCGCGCCTTCTGCCGCCAACACGGCATTGAGCGCGACGATGCGCAGCTCATCGAGTTCCTGGTCGCCGAACACCTCACCATGAGTCGTATCGCCCAGAAAGAAGACCTGAGCGACCCCGACGTCATCAGCGCCTTTGCCCGCCGCGTGGGCAACGAGCGCTACCTGACCGCGCTCTACCTGCTCACCGTGGCCGACATCCGCGGCACCAGCCCCAAGGTCTGGAACGCCTGGAAAGGCAAGCTGCTCGAAGACCTCTACCGCTACACCCTGCGCGCCCTGGGCGGCCGGGCCCCCGATCCGGGCGCGGTGATCGAGGCGCGCAAGCGCGAAGCCTTGTCGCTGCTCGCGCTCAACGCCCTGCCCCACATGGCCCACAAAGCCCTCTGGGACACCCTCGACGTGAGCTATTTCATGCGCCACCAGGGCGACGAAATCGCCTGGCACACCCGCATGCTCTCCCGCGCGCTGTCGCAACAGGCCCAGGCCCGCGAGCAACAGCAGCCCACAAACGCGAGCGCCGAACGTGCCGGCGCCGTGGTGCGCGCCCGCCGCTCACCTGAGGGCGAAGGCCTGCAAGTGCTGGTGTACGCCCAAGACCAGCCCGACCTGTTCGCCCGCATCTGCGGTTACTTTGACAACGCCGGTTTCAGCATCCTCGACGCGCGGGTGCACACCACCCGCAACGGCCACGCGCTCGACACCTACCAGGTGGTCGCGCCCACACTGGCCGAACACTACCGCGAGCTGATCGCCATGGTCGAGAACGATCTCGCGATTGCCATTGATGAGCAAGGCCCCCTGCCGACGCCCAGCAAAGGGCGGCTCTCGCGCCGCGTCAAGAGTTTCCCGATCACGCCGCGCGTGGACCTGCGGCCCGACGAAAAAGCCCAGCGCTGGCTGCTCAGCGTCTCCGCGAGCGACCGGGCCGGGCTGCTGTACTGCATTGCGCGTGTGCTGGCCCGCCACGCCATCAGCGTACAACTGGCCAAAATCACCACCCTGGGTGAGCGGGTGGAAGACACCTTCCTGATCAGCGGCCCGGAACTGCAGGTCAACCGCCGCCAGATCGCCATCGAAACCGAACTGCTCGAAACGCTGGCCGGCTAGCCGCAGCGCCGAATATGCTCAGTCGTCTTCGGCCGCCGCGTCCAGCCCGGGAAACAGGACCTCGGTGAAGCCAAAGCGGCTGAAATCGCGCACCCGCATTGGGTACAACACGCCCAACAAGTGGTCACATTCGTGCTGCACCACCCGCGCGTGAAACCCCTCCGCTTCCCGGTCAATCACCTGGCCAAGCGCGTCAAAACCCTGGTAGCGGATGCGCCGCCAGCGCGGCACCACACCCCGCAGACCCGGCACCGAGAGACACCCCTCCCAGCCTTCTTCTTCCTCATCGCCCAGCGGCGTGATCAGCGGGTTGATCAGCACCGTGCGCGGCACCACCGGCGCATCAGGGTAGCGCGGGTTGGGCGCGCCGGTGCCAAAAATCACCACCTGGAGGTCCACGCCGATCTGCGGCGCCGCCAGACCCGCCCCACTGGCCGCCGCCATGGTTTCCTGCATGTCGACCAGCAGGGTGTGCAACTCGGGCGTGTCAAAGGCCTCGACCGGTTGCGCCACGCGCAGCAGGCGCGGGTCGCCCATCTTGAGAATCGGGTGTTGGCTCATGAAAACTCGGCGTCTGAATGGGATTTAAGGTTTACCCCGTAGGGCATGGGGCGCAGGGCCTGTAGAGTGCCAGAAAAGTCCCACCCACGTGATTTCAGGAGGTTCCCCATGCCACGCACAGCCCAACCCCAGGCCACCCTCAGCACCCCGCGCCACCCGACCCGCACCCAGGCCGCCTGGGCCACCGGCCTCAGCCTCGTGGTGGTGGCTGCTGCCAGCCTGCTCTGGACGGGCAACGCCCGCGCTCAGGGCGCCGAGATCTACATAGACGCCGACCTCGCGCTGGGCGAAAAAATGATCGCCGAACACAAATGTGTGGCCTGCCACATCAGCAAAGTCGGCGGCGACGGCAGCGCCATGTACAAAACCCTGGGCCGCATCAACAACGCTGGCCTGTTGCGCGGCATGGTGGAAATGTGCAACACCCAGATGAACCTGGGCTTGTTCCCCGAAGAAGTCAGCGCCGCGGCCGCCGTGCTCAACCGGGATCACTACAAGTTCAAGTAAGGCCGGCACTGGTGACGTGCGCCGCGATGG
>DAIOEI010000183.1:0-5355 GCA_036746335.1 Hydrogenophaga sp.
CCTGGAGTTCTATTACTTCCACAACTGCGTCTACGACTTCATGTGGAAGAACAACAAGCGCCGCTACGCCGAGAAGTTCCCGACGCTGGACATCATCCGCAAGTACAACAAAGACTACAAGCTGATCTTCGTGGGCGACGCAACCATGAGCCCCTACGAAATCCTGCAGCCCGGCGGCAGCGTGGAATACAACAACGAGGAGGCCGGGGCCGAGTGGTTACAACGGCTCACACATGCCTTTCCCAAATTTGCCTGGATCAACCCGGAACCCCAGGGGGTGTGGCAGTATCGACAGAGCATCAGCATCGTCCAGCAACTCATGGGCCAGCGCATGTACCCGCTGACCTTGAAGGGGCTGGAGGAGACGATGAGGATGCTCTCGAAATAAGCCCTGAATGAACCCTTGCCTGCTGCGCCGTGTGGCTTTCACACGGCTTTTTTGTCTGCTTTTGTGGTTGCCGCTGGGTGCAGCCGCGCAAGATGCCGTGCGTTTTGACATTGCCATCGACGCACCGGCCGAGGTGCAGCCCTTTTTGCTGCGCCACATCGATCTCCAGCGCTTTCGCACACTGGAGGACCTCAGCAGCCGCGAACTCGACCGGCTGCTCGGCACCGCCCCCGACAATTTGCGCGACCTGCTGGGCACCTTGGGCCACTTTTCGCCGGTCATCTCCGTCGAGCGCGACCCAGCGGCGGAGGCTGCTGAACCAGCACCCCCCACTCCAAATGCGCCGACCGGCCCTGCATTGGGCACGGTGCACATCCGCGTCGATCCGGGTCCGGTCACCTCGGTCGCTTCGTCCAACGTCCATTTCCGTGGACCTGTTGCAGATGCACCCGCTGCGGCGGCCCAGCGCGAATCGATCCTCAAAGCGAGTCAGCGAGCGGTCGGGCAACCGTTCACCCAATCCCGCTGGGCCGCCGTCAAGGCCGATACCCTGCGTCAGCTCACCAGCGAGCGCTACCCCCGGGCTCGCATCGTCAACAGTCTCAGCGACATCGACACGACCCAAGGTGCTGCGCATTGGCACATCGAACTGGACTCGGGGCCCGCGATCCAGGTGGGGTCGGTGCGGGTGGAAGGCGCAAAGCGATACGGCACCAGCACCGCAGAGCGGCTGGTGGGACTGGCAGGGTTGCGGCCTGGCGCCGACTACAGCATCGCCCGACTGCAAGATGCCCAGCAAAAGATGGCCGACAGCGGCTACTACAGCTCCGTTTTTGCCTACGTCGATCTGGCCGCTGATGCGGCAGATGCTGACACTGCGGCCCCGGTGATCGTGCAAGTCAGGGAAGCACCACTGCAAAGCATCGTCTTGGGGGTGGGCGGCAGCACCAACAACGGCCCGCGCCTTTCGGCAGAACACAAGCACCTGTGGCTGCCCGTCATCGGCTGGCAAGCCATGAGCAAGCTGCAACTTGAGCGCAACGATCAGCTGCTTGCCTCCGACTGGAGCGCACCGATCGAAGACGACGGCTGGCACTGGTTGGCTGGCGGCCGCATCGGTCGGCAGATGGATGACGACATCAGCATCACCAGCCTGCGGCTCAGCGTGGGCAAAGCCCAAGCCACCACCTTGCTGGATCGCCGCTATTTCCTGCAGTACGACCGAGCGCGCACGGTGAACACCGTGTCGGCGCGCGCCTTGTCAGACGGCAACGAAGCCGCCGTCTCGGCGAACTACGGCTGGACCTGGCGCCGCTTTGACACCCTGCCCTACCCCAATCGCGGCCATGGCCTCGGGCTGACTCTGGGCGTCGGCACCACACTCGGTGGGATACGCAAACCCTTTGCCAGCGCCCAGGCGCGATGGCTTGGCTATTGGCCACTGGATCCTGTGACGGTGCTGCTGGACACCTTGCTGCCCGTCGGCGGCACCACGGACAACAGCGAGGCCGGCGACAGGCGCGGTCGCAACGGAAGACTGGCCTTGCGACTGCAAGGTGGCGCAGTGCTTGCCGACAGCGATGCCCCCATTCCGGACAGCAAGCTGTTTCTGACCGGTGGGGACAACACCGTGCGCGGTTATGGGCTGCGCGACATTGGTGTGGTGCAGCCCGACGGTAGCGTGACGGCCGGACGCTACATGGCCGTGGCCAGTTTTGAATGGCAACGACCCATCTTCCGCCAAGGCGTGCGAACGCCTTGGGAAAGTGTGCTGTTTGTGGATGCGGGGGCAGTGAGCAACCAGAGAACCCAGGTGGACGTGCGCATAGGTGCGGGCGCAGGCCTGCGCTACAACAGCCCGGTGGGACCGATGCAGCTGGACTTGGCCTATGGCGTCCAGCCCAAGCGCTTTCGCGTTCACCTCAATGTGGGCTTCAGCTTTTGAACGGCGCCAGGACACCGCCCATGAGCCCGCAGCCCGAAACAGCCCCTGCCGCGTCATCCAGGCCACGCAACATCGCGCTGCGCCTGGCCCTGTGGCTGCCGCTTGCCCTGGTCGCCCTTTTGCTCGCCGGGACTGCCGGAGTCTGGAGCTGGGCCGCCACACCGGGCTCGCTGGCGCAGGTGCTGGCCTGGACCGAGCGCTTGGCACAAGGGCGCGCCGACACTGTGGGGCAATGGCAGACCGAAGGCGTGCAAGGCAGTCTGCGTGGCGGTGGACGCATCGAATCGCTGCGCTGGCAGCAAGGTGCGCTCAGCGTGCAGGCAGAGGGCGTGATGCTGGATTGGGACGACACCCTCTGGACAGATGTTCTGCTCGGTCGCGGACTGCACCCCAAGGCTTTGTCGATTCGCTTGCTGCGGGTGAACGACCAACGCGCCCCGTCACCCAGCGAACCCATGGAAACGCTCGAGCTGCCCATGCCGGTGAGCCTGGCCTTCAGGCTGGACCAATTCGAGCTCAGCGGAAAGACCGCCATGGAGCTCAAAGACATCCGCGGGCACTACCGCTACGGCGCCCTCGTGGGTGGTAAAGACAACCCCAATTTCCCCGCCCTGCCAGATACCCTCGGCCTGCAAACGGCCCACCAGCTACAACTGGACGCGCTCCAACTCGCGGACGGCCAATACCGCGCGCAGCTGACCCTGGGCGCCCAAACCCCAATGCCGCTGGCGCTGGACCTGCAAGGCGACATCCACAGCGCCCTGCCCGAAGGCACGAAGCTTCACCTGGCCGCCATGGCCCAGGTTCGTGGCACCCTGGGTGGTGCCGGGGCGGCGCTGAACATCAGTTCAGAAGCCCGGGACGCGAGCCGCCCCAGCGCACCCGACTCAACGCCCGAAACACCCTTTTCCCTCACCGCCCGCGTCATGCCCTGGGCGAGCCAACCCCTGGCAAGTGCCGATCTGAACACGCAGGCCCTGAACCTGGCCGCACTCTGGCCAGGTGCGCCCACCTCGGCACTCCATGGCCGCCTGGAGGTTCGGCCGGATGGCGATGGCTGGCAAGCCGATGTGGCGCTGGACAACACCCGCATCGGTCCCGCCGACCTGGGTGGCCTGCCACTGCAAAAATTGTTCGCTCAAGTGCGGCAAAGCGGCCAGCGCTGGACCGTATCCGAACTTTCGGCGCAACTGGGCGGCGGAGCGCTGCAAGGCCAAGGCGCATTCACCCTCAACCCCTCCAGCGGCGGCTCCGCCATCAGCCAATGGCAGGGCAACATCCGGATCCAGGCTCAGAACATCCGCCCGGCGCTGCTCTGGAGCACCCTCGCTCCGGGCGCACTGGACGGCCAGTTCAGCGCCGAGGCAGCACCCGACGCCCAAGCGCCCCAAGCGCTGGATCTGCGCATCAGCGTATCGCCATCGGCCCGCCAGCCCGCCGGGGCAACATTGCAAGAACTGCGGTTGAGCGAGGTGAGCTTGCAAGGGCAATGGCGGCCAGAAACCGCCTCACCCACACAGGGCGTGCTCGAACTGCTCAAAGGTCGGATCGCGATGGCGGGAGCGCAGCTCGAAGCACAGGGCCGCCTCGACAGCGCACAACGGACCTGGGACGGACAATGGTCCCTTCAAGTACCGGGCGCGCAGCTCAGCCTGCAAGGCCAACTGGCCCATGCAAAAGGCGAGGGCCAAGCGCAAATACAACTGGAAGATGCGGCCCGGCTACTGGGCTGGGCGCGCGGCCTGCAAACACTGCCCCTGGTGGGTGAGCGGGTGCGCTCGGTGATGCAAAACATGGCGGACTTGCGCATCCAAGGCAGCGGCCGCAGCGACATTGGCTGGACGGGCGGCCTGGGCGCGCTCGGTTGGCCAATGCCCCCTGGCGCCAAGACCCCTTTGGATAGGACCACCCCCCATTTACAAGCCTCGCTGACGCTTCCACTTCTGCGAATTCAAACGGCAGAGGAACCAGCCATCCAAATCACTGGCTTCTCACTGCAAGCCAATGGCCCGCTGAATGCACTGCAACTCCAGCTGGAAGGCAGCGCCAACGCCGCCGCCGGGCAAGCCCGGCTGTCGGCTGTGGGTAGCAGCACCCTGGCGGCAGGTGCTGGCCGCCTCGACCTCAGCCGCCTGACCCTGCACCTGGCGCCCCAGGTAAGCACCACCGCTGCCCCGGGCTGGGTGCTGCAAAACAGCCAGCCGCTGCGGCTGAGCTGGGCCCAGTCTGCCACCGACAGTCTCCGCCTGGACGCCGGGTCGGGCCAGGTGCAACTGTCTCTTCAAGGCATTGCAACCGGCCTGACACCTCTGGCATTCAGCTGGCAGCGCCTGGTCTGGCAAGAGCAACAACTGCAAACCGAGGGCCAAATGCAAGGCCTGAGCCTGCCTTGGATCGATGCGCTTGCGGCCTTGGGTTCAAGCGATGGCTCTGGTGTGATCGCCGCCAGTGGCCTCGATGGTGATTTGGTCTTTGACGCCGAGTGGAACCTGCACATGCCGGCCGACACCCAGCTGCCACTGGCCTTGTCGGCCACCCTGCAACGCCGCAGCGGCGACATTCGCTGGCAAAGCAATGGCCAAACCGCGCGGGATTCGTCGGTTGGCAACTTGACGGCAGGCATCCAAGACGCCCGCGTGTCCATCCGGGTGCAAGACCGCCAGGTGCAGGCCCTCGTGCGCTGGGACACCGAACGGCTGGGCCAGGCCAACGCCGACCTCTCTTCTCAGCTCAACCCGGTTAGCGCACCGGCGGATGCCAGCGCACTCGACCGCTGGTGGCCCGCCAACACACCGGTTCGCGGCAATGCAACCGTGCGCCTGCCACAGGTGGGCGTCTGGTCCATACTGGCCCCCCCGGGCTGGCGCATGAACGGCAGCCTCACCGCCGACGCGAGCTTGAGTGGAACGCGCAGTGATCCCGAATGGCGAGGCAGCCTACAGGGTGAGGACCTGTCGCTGCGCTCGCTGGTGGACGGCATTGCCTTTGGCAACGGGCAACTGCGCGCCACCCTGACCGGTGA
>DAIOEI010000184.1:0-5289 GCA_036746335.1 Hydrogenophaga sp.
TCAGATCTTCCCGACGAGGTCCAGGGAAGGTGCCAGGGTCTTGGCGCCTTCTTGCCACTTGGCGGGGCACACCTGGCCGGGGTTGGCGGCGGTGTACTGGGCGGCCTTGAGCTTGCGCACGGTTTCTTTCACATCGCGGGCGATTTCGTTGGAGTGCACTTCCATCGTCTTGATGATGCCGTCGGGGTTGATCACGAAGGTGCCGCGCAAGGCCAGACCTTCTTCTTCGATGTGCACGCCGAAGGCGCGGGTGATCTGGTGCGTCGGGTCGCCGACCAGCGGGAACTTGGCCTTGCCGACAGCGGCCGAGGTCTCGTGCCACACCTTGTGCGAGAAGTGGGTGTCGGTGGTGACGATGTACACCTCGGCACCGGCTTTCTGGAACTCGGCATAGTTGTCGGCGGCGTCTTCGATCTCGGTCGGGCAGTTGAAGGTGAAGGCGGCTGGCATGAAGATCAGCACGTTCCACTTGCCTTTGAGCGACTGCTCGGTCACTTCGATGAACTCGCCCTTGCCGGAGCGGTTGACGAAAGCGGTGGTCTTGAACGGCTGGACGGCCGTGTTGATGATGGACAAAGCGTTGATGATGGACATGGTGATTTCCTTGAGGGAGGTTGATGAAAAGGGCGCAATGACTGCTGCACTGCAACACCGCAATCATAGTTGATTGCTATGGTAATTTGACATTGATAGTTGCTATCCGTTTCATAGCCACTGTTGCGGTGCAGCAGACATGGTCAAAGCGCGATTGTACTTGAATAGGATTGATTCTCGTTTATGATAAAGGCCTGATGTTCATTTGGAGCCTGACATGGTGGACCCCTTCACATTCCTGGGTGGCAGCGTGCTCGCGCTGCTGCTGGCACTTTGGTGGGTATTCAAACCATGAGGCCCGCACGCTTGCGGTATGCAAGCCCGGACCGTGTCGGGCCGCCTAAACTATGAACTTCGCCAGCGCAACAGCCGCGCTCCCCTCCTCTGCCCTGCTGCCGGTTTCGTCTGAGCCTTTGCGCATGTCCCGCCTCTTGACCGTGATGGCCGTGCTGGGTCTACATGCCTTGGTTTTGTGGGCATTGCAAAACGGTCTGCTGCACCGGGCGGTGGAGATCGTGGTGCCGGTGCAGGTGCTGGCCGAACTGATCGAGGCGCCCGAACCGGTTGCAGCGCCTTCTGCGCCTCCTGCTACGCCTCCTTCACCTCCGCGCCCGGCAGCGCCACCCACGGCCAGCACCGTGCCCAAAACCCTTGCACCGCAACCAACCCCGCAGCCGCAGGCGCGCGTCGAGCCCAGCCCCGTTTCGGAAACGGCGATCACCCTCGGCCCTGAGCTGCCATTGCCGGCTCCCGTGGTGAGCAGTGCGCCCCCAGCTGCCACCGCCCAAGCCGCCGGTCCCGCAGCCTCTGCAACAACCCAGCCTCGCATTGAACTCCCCTCCAGCAGCGCCGGCTACCTGAACAACCCGCCGCCGCCCTACCCGCCGCTGTCCAAACGCCTGGGCGAGCAGGGCAAGGTCGTCGTGTATGCGTTCATCGAGGTCAACGGTACCGCCAGCCAGGCCGAGGTGCGCAGCTCCAGCGGTTACGAACGACTGGATCGGGCCGCGCTTCAAACGGTGCTCCAATGGCGCTACATACCCGGCAAGCGGGCAGGCGTACCCGAAGCCATGTGGTTCAACATCCCGATCAACTTCGTTCTCGAATAGGCCTGCTTTTTCTCGACCAAGGAACCTGCTCCCATGGAACCCGCATTCGCTTCTTCTGGCATCGCCCACGTCTGGACCCAGGGCGACGCTGTCATCCGCACCGTGGCCCTGGTGCTGCTGGCCATGTCGCTGGCCACCTGGATCATCATCCTGTGGAAAGTGCTGGACCAGCGCGCCCAGCGCCGCCAGGCCAAGGCCTGTGAAGGCTTCTGGCACAGCGCCGACTTTGCCGAAGGGGTGGACAAGCTCGGCAAGGATCCGGGCAATCCTTTTCGCACCCTCGCTATGGAGGGCCGTGAAGCCACGCGCCACATCCTGCACAAAGACGGCAAAAGCGGCCCACAGCTGCACGACACGCTGAACCTCTCGGACTGGGTCGAGCGCGCGCTGCGCAACAGCATCGACGACTTCACCGCCCGCGCCCAGAGCGGCCTGACGGTGCTGGCCTCCATCGCCTCGACCGCGCCCTTTGTGGGCCTGTTCGGCACCGTCTGGGGCATCTACCACGCGCTGCTGGCCATAGGCGCGGCCGGCCAGGTGAGCATCGACCAGGTGGCCGGACCCATTGGCGAAGCGCTGATCATGACCGCGCTGGGGCTGCTGGTGGCGATTCCGGCCGTGCTGGGCTACAACGCGCTGGTGCGCGGCAACAAGGGCATCCTGCACCGCCTCAACCGCTTCGGCAACGACCTGCACGCCTACTTCGTCACCGGTGCCCGCGTCAGCGCGGGGGGTGACGGCAAGGTGCTGCCCATGAAGAAAGCCTGAGCGCAAGGGAGAACACCATGGCCATCGGAACCCAGGACGACAGCGACCAGATGCTCAGCGAGATCAACATGATCCCGTTCATTGACGTCATGCTGGTGCTGCTGATCATCTTCATCATCACCGTGCCGGTGATCAAGCACGCGGTGAACATCGACCTGCCGCGCGCCAACAACGAGAAAGTGCAAGACAGGCCGGCCAACGTGCGCCTTTCGGTCGACGCCGAGGGCACCTATTTCTGGAACGAGGCGCGCGTGGACGACGCCGAATTTGAGCAGCGCCTGCAGGCAGCTGCCGCACAAGAGCCCCAACCGGAGCTGCACATCCGCGGCGACAAGGCGGTGCGCTACGAGCGCGTGGCCCTGGCCATGGCGACGGCGCAGCGGGTGGGGGTGAAAAAGATCGGTTTCATCACGGAGCCGGTGGCACCATGACCAACACCACACTGCACCTCAAGCAAGCGGCCATGAAAGCCGGTTTGCCCCATCAGCCAGATGCGCACAGCCAGGCGGCGGTATCACCAGCCGGCCTGACCGGGTCCTTGTCTGCCCAGGTGCGCAGCGAAGAGCTGCTGCGCGGCCACAAAGCCATTGCGATCACGCACAACGGCGCGTTGTACCGCCTGCAAACCACCCGCCAGGGCAAACTGATCCTGACAAAGTGAATTTTCATCGTGGGGCGACCCGGAGATTCGGCCAGACCGTTTTCCGAGGGTCGTTTTTTCAGACCAGCCAGAGGGCTCAAGCCCTGTTAGCCAGTCTTTTTTTCCTCATGATTCCAACGCAGCAATGCCGGCCTTGGCGATCTGGGCATCCTCGCTGGACTTCACGCCGCTGACACCCACTGCACCGATGCACTGCCCATCCTTGAGGATGGGTACCCCGCCTTCGAGCATGCCGGAGATGGTGGGCGCACTCAGGAAAGACATGCGGCCCTGGTTGATCACATCCTCATATACCTTGCTCTCGCGCCGCCCCAGGGCAGCGGTATGGGCTTTGGCGGGCGCAATGTGCGAAGAAATGGCTGGCGCGCCATCCAGGCGCTGCAGCCAGAGCAAATGGCCACCATCGTCCACAATGGCAATCGTCACGGCCCAATGGTTCTGCAGGGCCTCGGCCTCTGCCGCCTCGGCCATCCGTTTGACATCGGCCAATTCCAGCACTGCCTTGTTTTTCATGAACTTTTTCCTTCAAAGAGCATCAGAGTGATAGTGAAAAACCCGACCAACCGGTCAGGCAACCCATGGGCAACGATACCGCACTTGTGCAATTCCTTGTTCCAAGGGTCCAGAGCGGCTGGCAACGCAAGTGGCGCCAGCCACTTACAATGGGGTCTCACCAGTGCGCAGGCTTGGCCTGCTTCTGTTTATTTGCGTGTCAGATGATGAAGGAGCTCACCACCATGACCGACCATGTACAAACCAGTGACCGTTTTGGGTCTTCCCTGGCTTACGAGCAGCAGCGCAACAAGGTGCTGCGCAACACGTACGCCCTGCTGGCCGTCACCCTGCTGCCCACCGCCGTCGGTGCGTGGTTTGGCATCACCACCGGCATCACCCGCAACCTCGGCGGCCTGATGAGTTTCGTGATTTTCCTGGGCGGCATGATGGCCTTCCAGTTCGCGATCTTCCGCCATCGCAACTCGGGTATCGGCGTGGCCATCCTGATGGCCTTCACCTTCTTCATGGGTGTGATGCTCTCGCGCCTGCTGGGCATGGTGCTCAACATGAGCAACGGTACCAGTCTGGTGATGGGTGCCTTTGCCAGCACCGCCGGTGTGTTCGCCGTCATGTCCACCCTGGCCACGGTCATCAAGCGCGACATCAGCGGCCTGGGCCGCTGGCTGTTCGTCGGCATGATCGCCGCGCTGGTGGGATCGGTGGTCGGTGTGCTGCTGGGCAGCCCGGCACTGATGATGGCCATGATCGTGCTCAGCACCATCGTGTTCAGCTTCTACATCCTCTACGATGTGAAAAACATTGTGGATGGCGGTGAGACCAATTACATCGTGGCCACAACCCATCTCTTCATCAGCGTGTTCGCCGTGTTCCAGAACCTGCTAGCGCTTTTCGGCATCATGGGCGGCGACGACTGAAGCGGCGCGCCAAGTTCGCTCCAAAAGGGACCTTCGGGTCCCTTTTTTTGTTTCAAGTCGGGCGCAAAACTGCCGAAATGAAAGGCAAACAGATTTCCATCATGCGCCTTCTTGCCCTAACCCTCTGTGTTGCTGCGACCGCCCTGCTGTCCGGCTGTGACGTGCTGGGTATTGAAACCGCCCCACAGGTTGCCGCCAAGAAACAGGCCGAGGCCCATGCCATTGGAAGCGCCTGCCGCCATGCGGTGCGCAGCATCGAAGACTGCTTCAAAACCAACCCCAGGGCTGGCAAGGCCGCCGTTTTTGCGGGCTGGAAAGAGATGGACCAGTACATGCGGGACAACGAGATTCTGGGCATGCCTGCCGAGCCGAGCGCGCCGTCCAGCAGCGAGCCCGAGTTACAAGCCCCCGAAGCGGCCGGCGACCCGAACGCCCGCGACAGCAACGCCCGCCGCTCCTGAAGCCGCCGAGACTCAGGCCTCGAACACCGCCATGCTCTCCACGTGGGCCGTGTGCGGGAACATGTTCACCACCCCGGCCGCCACACAGCGGTAACCCGCCTGGTGTACCAGCAGCCCGGCATCGCGCGCCAGCGTGGCGGGGTTGCAACTCACATAAACAATGCGCCGCGGCGGCGTCCAGTCACCGCGCAGGTCGGGGTCCCGGTGCAGGTCGGCCAGCGCCTTGGCCAAGGCAAAAGCGCCTTCGCGCGGCGGGTCCACCAGCC
>DAIOEI010000185.1:0-5256 GCA_036746335.1 Hydrogenophaga sp.
CTGCCGCACCGACGATGGCCGCCATCACCATGTCCACTTCCGGCTCGGCACTGACATCGCACAAAGCCTGCGGTCCCGACAGCACCTGTACCTGCAAGCCCGACTCCCGCACCCGCTCTGTGAGTTGCTGCGCATGCACATGACTGGCCATGACCGCAAAGCGGGGCGAGAAACGCTGGCACTGCTGCCAGAGCATATCCACCTGCGTAGAGGCGGTCAGGCCGAACACCCGATAGCGATCCGGATGGCGCGCCACCACATCCAGCGTACTGTTTCCGATCGATCCGGTAGAACCCAAAATCGTGATGTTCTGCTGACGCGTCATGTGAGCCATTCTTGTTCCAAATAGGTCACCATCGCAGCATCCCTCACAAGGTGACCAAAGCCATTGCAACAGGCAGCACCGGCAACAGCGCATCCACCCGGTCCAGCACGCCCCCATGGCCTGGCAGCAACTGGCTGGAGTCCTTGACTCCCGCGCCGCGCTTGACCAAGGACTCCAGCAGATCCCCCACCACACTCATCGCGGTCAGCCCCAGCACCGCCAGAATGGCAAAAACCACGCCATGGCGCCACAAATGGGTGAACAGGCTGGGCTGGTCTCCCCAGCCCGAGCGGTCCACCCACAACCAGAGTGCGCCGAGCAACACAACGCCCAACACGCCGCTGTAAACACCTTCCCAGCTCTTGCCGGGGCTCAGGCTGGGTGCCAGCTTGCGCTTGCCAAAAGCCCGCCCCCCGGCATAAGCCGCAATGTCGGCCGCCCAGACCAGTGTCAACACCGACAACAGGAACGCCAGCCCCATCTGGCGCGCCTGCACCAGGGCCAACCATGCGAAAGCCAGCAATACCCAGCCTAGCCACAGGCGCATCACAGCGGGCCAGCGCTGCCAGCCTGCCACTCCGCGTTTCAGCATCAAGCCGGCCAGGATCACCCAGATACCAGCCACCCCCAGCCACAAAGCCGGCCAGGTCTGCTCCACTGCACCGAGCCACCAAGACAGCACCAGAACGCCGACCATGCCGGCGCCCATGGCCAAAGAACAACGATCCGAGCAGGCGTTCAACCTCGCCCACTCCCAGGCCGCCGCTGCGATCAACGCCAGCGACACCACCAGAAACGGCCATGGCTGTGCATAAAAAAGCGCGGGCAGCAGCACCGCCAACAGCAACACTGCGGTGATGATGCGCTGCTTAAGCATGCTGTGGCGCCACCGCCGCAACAGGCCCGACCGCCTCACGGTTCCTGGTATCGCAGGGGGCTGAAACAGCGTGTGAAACCTGCGCCGAGGTTTGACCAAAGCGGCGTTCACGGCCTGCAAAATCGGCAAACGCGCGCTCCAGCTCGGCAACATCAAAATCCGGCCAAAGGCAGGGCGTGAAAAACAGTTCGGAGTACGCGCACTGCCACAACAGGAAGTTGCTGATGCGCATCTCACCACCGGTTCGGATCAGCAGGTCCGGGTCGCTCACATGGGCCAGCGCGGTCGATTCATGCAAGGCTGTCTCGGTGATTTCCCGCCCCTGGGCCGCCAACTTGCGAGCTGCCTGCGCAATGTCCCATCGCCCGCCGTAGTTGAAACACACGTTGAGCACCATGCGCTCATTGCCCGACGTGGCCTCCTCGGCCCGCTGCATTCCCTGCAGCACCCGGGGGGAGAGCCCCACACGGTCACCCGGAAAATACAGCCGAACACGGTGCTTGCACAGCTTGGGCACCTCGCGGTTGAGCGCCATGATGAGCAGGTCCATCAATCCGGAAACCTCTTCCACCGGCCGACGCCAGTTCTCTGAGGAAAAGGCGAACACCGTCAGGACCTTGACGCCACGCTGCACGCAGGTGCGTACCGTGCGCCGCAACGCATCGGCACCCTGCTTGTGGCCCGCCACACGGGGCAAACGCCGGGCCTGCGCCCAACGGCCGTTGCCGTCCATGACGATGGCCACATGCTCAGGCACGGGCACGGGCGGTTCGGTGGCAGCTTGAGAAGCAGTGCGCGGCATGGGCAGGTGAACAGACAGACCGGCTCAGACGGCCAGAATATCCTGCTCTTTGGAAGCCACCACACGATCCACCTCGCCGATCATGCGGTCGGTCAGCTTCTGGATGTCTTCGGCCGCACGGCGCTCGTCGTCTTCGGACGCCAGCTTGTCTTTGACCAGGCGTTTGACATGTTCGTTCGCGTCACGGCGCAGGTTGCGCACTGCAATCTTGGTGGCCTCGCCCTCGCCACGCACCACCTTGGTCAACTCTTTGCGTCGCTCCTCGGTCATGGGCGGCATCGGCACACGGATCAAATCGCCCTGGCTCGACGGATTGAGCCCGAGGTCAGACTCACGGATCGCTTTTTCAATCTTGGCGCCCATGCCCTTTTCCCAAGGTGCCACACCAATCGTGCGGGCATCCAGCAAGGTCAGGTTGGCCACTTGCGACAGCGGCAACATGGAGCCGTAGTACTCCACATGCACCGTATCCAGAATCTGCGGATTGGGGCGCCCGGTGCGCACCTTGGACAGGCTGTTCTTCAACGCCTCCAGCGACTGCTGCATCTTGTGTTCGGCCGTCTGGCGAATCTCGGCAATACTCACAAAACCACTCCTTACAAACTCAAACGGGGCACGAAAACAGGTTCAGGCATGAACCAGCGTACCTTCGTCACCACCCAACACCACATTGCGCAATGCGCCTGGTTTGACAATGGAAAACACCCGGATCGGCAGATTCTGGTCACGGCAGAGCGCAAATGCGGTCGCGTCCATCACCTGCAGGTTCTTGGCCATGGCCTCGTCAAAGGTGAGTGTGGCGTAACGCGTGGCCTTCGGGTCCTTTTTCGGATCTGCACTGTACACACCGTCCACCTTGGTGGCCTTGAGAACCACCTCGGCGCCGATTTCAGCACCCCGCAGTGCGGCAGCGGTATCCGTGGTGAAAAACGGGTTGCCGGTCCCGGCGGCAAACACCACCACCTTGCCCTCTTCCAGATACTGCAAGGCCTTGGGCCGCACATAGGGCTCCACCACCTGCTCGATGGCAATCGCCGACATCACCCGCGCCACGAGGCCCGCCTTGTTCATGGCATCGGCCAGCGCCAGCGAATTCATCACCGTGGCCAGCATGCCCATGTAATCGGCTGTAGCGCGGTCCATGCCGACTGCGCCACCCGCCACACCCCGGAAGATGTTGCCACCGCCGATCACCACTGCCACCTCTACACCCAGACGGGTGACTTCCGCCACCTCTTCGACCATGCGTGTGATCGTGCCCGGATTGATGCCAAATGCATCGTCGCCCATCAGGGCTTCACCCGACAATTTCAGAAGAATGCGTTTGTAAACAGGCATGAAAACTCTCAAACGAACAAACAGCGTGACAACCCGACAAGTGTAGCGAGCGCAGGCACAAAATCTGGCTCCTCGCGCCGCTCAAACAAGGGAAAAACCCCTCTGCACATAAAACAACGGGCCTTGCGGCCCGTCGAATGTTCTGCACTGGGCCAATCCCGGCCAGCGACGGGCTTTAAGATCCCTGGGCAGCCGCCACCTGGGCAGCCACTTCGGCGGCAAAGTCATCCACCTTTTTCTCGATGCCCTCGCCCACCACAAACATGGTGAAGCCCTTGACCTGTGTGTTCGCACCCTTGAGGTAGGCGCCCACGGTCTGCTTGCCATCGGCTGCCTTCACAAACACCTGGTCCACCAGCGAAACCTCCTTGAGGTACTTCTGGACGGCGCCTTCGATCATCTTGGCCGCGATATCGGCCGGCTTGCCGGACTCGGCCGCCTTGGCGGTCGCCACCGAGCGCTCACGCTCGATCAACTCCGCCGGCACATCGGCGCTGGTCAGCGAAACCGGCTTCATCGCGGCAATGTGCATCGCCGTGTCTTTGGCGGCCACGTCGTCGCCATCAAACTCGACCAGCACGCCAATGCGCGTGCCGTGCAGGTAACCGGCCAGCTTGCCGCCGTCGGCGTAGCGCTTGAAGCGGCGGAAGCTCATGTTCTCGCCGATCTTGCCAATCAGGCCTTTGCGCACGTCTTCCAGCGTCGGACCGAAAGTGTCCTGCTCATAGGGCAAGGCACCCAGGGCTTCCACGTCGGCCGGGTTGTGCTCAGCCACCAGCTTCGCAGCCGCATTGGCCAGCGCCAGGAAGCTGTCGTTCTTGGTGACAAAGTCTGTCTCGCAGTTCACTTCGACCACAGCACCGGTGTTGCCGCTGAGGAAGCTCGCGACCACGCCTTCGGCGGTCACACGGCTGGCGGCCTTGCCGGCCTTGGTGCCCAGCTTCACGCGCAGCAGCTCTTCGGCCTTGGCCATGTCGCCTTCGGCTTCGGTCAGGGCTTTTTTGCATTCCATCATCGGGGCATCGGTCTTGGCGCGCAGTTCGGCGACCATGCTTGCGGTAATTGCCATTTCAGTTTCTCCTGGTGGTGCCGCTCGCTCGGGAGCAGCACGGGGTCAATCAATCGTTCAACAGCTCAAAACAAGGCCAAAAAAAGGGGCTGAAGCAGCCCCTCTTGGCGACCATGCCCGGGCTTAGGCGGCAGCGCCTTCCTGCACTTCCACAAACTCGTCGTTGCCTTCGGCAGCCACGGCCTTGACCACGTCATTCACGGCGTTGGCACGGCCTTCGAGGATCGCATCGGCAATGCCACGGGCGTACAGCGCCACGGCGCGGGCCGAGTCGTCGTTGCCGGGGATGACATAGTCGATGCCCACCGGCGAGTGGTTGGTATCGACCACACCCACCAGCGGAATACCCAGCTTCTGCGCTTCGGAAATGGCGATCTTGTGGAAACCCACATCGATCACGAAGATCGCGTCGGGCAAAGCGGTCATGTCCTGGATGCCGCCGATGTCTTTTTCCAGCTTTTCCATTTCGCGGGCAAACATCAGCTGCTCTTTTTTGGTCATGCTGTCCAGACCGGCTTCTTTCTGGGCCTGCATGTCCTTCAGACGCTTGATCGAAGTCTTGACCGTCTTGAAGTTGGTCAGCATGCCACCGAGCCAGCGCTGGTCCACGAAGGGCACACCGGCACGGCGCGCTTCCTGGGCCACGATGTCGCGGGAGGTGCGCTTGGTGCCCACCATCAAAATCGTGCCGCGGTTGGCCGAGAGCTGCTTCACGAATTTCGCGGCATCCTCGAACAGAGGCAACGTCTTTTCGAGGTTGACGATGTGAATTTTGTTGCGATGGCCGAAAATATACGGGGCCATCTTGGGGTTCCAGAAGCGGGTTTGGTGACCGAAGTGGACAC
>DAIOEI010000186.1:0-5218 GCA_036746335.1 Hydrogenophaga sp.
CGATAAGCTGCCCGCCCATGGACTTTGACCTCATCATCGTGGGCGCAGGCCCGGCCGGACTGTGTCTGGCCCGTGCCCTGCGCGGCAGTGGTCTTCGCGTCTGCCTGATCGAGCAGCAACCCCGGGATGCACTGAAGAACCCCGCCTTTGACGGCCGCGAAATCGCCCTGACGCAACACAGCGCGGAAACACTGCGCCAACTGGGCATCTGGCCTTTGTTGGGTGAAGCCCACATTGCTCCTTTGCGCGACGCCCTGGTGCTCGACGGAGCCGCTGGCCCTGGCCAACAGCGCATGGTGATCAGCCACCAACTCAGCCCCAAGCCCGAACTGGGATTCCTGGTGGCCAACCACCACATCCGCCGGGCCGCCTTTGAAGCCGCCTTCGCAGCCGACGAACACCTGGGCCCGGCCCCCACACTGCGCTGCAGCGAGCAGGCAACCAACATCCAGACCGACGCCCAATCGGCAAAGCTGACCATCGCCAACGGCCAAAGCCTGAGTGCCCGGCTGGTGGTTGCGGCCGACAGCCGCCACTCCAGCACCCGCCGCGCCATGGGCATTGCGGCCGACTTGCACGACTACGGCCGCACCATGCTGGTCTGCAACATGACCCATGGGCAACCGCACCACGAGACCGCCTGGGAATGGTTCGACCACGGCCAGACGCTCGCCCTGCTGCCCATGAACCCCTGCGCGGAAAGCGGCCTGCCCCGCTCCTCGGTCGTGCTGACCCTGCCCAGTCAGGCGCTGCAACCGCTGATGGAGCTGCCGGAGGCAGACTTCAATGCCGAGATGGCACGGCGCTTCGGGCACCAGCTGGGTGCCATGCAACTTTGCAGCAACCGCCACGCCTACCCGCTGGTCGGTGTATGGCCCAGGCGCCTGGTGGCCACGCGTTTCGCAGCGGTGGGGGATGCTGCTGTGGGCATGCACCCGGTCACCGCCCACGGTTTCAACCTGGGTTTGCGCAGCATCGACAACCTGTCGCAACTGCTGCTTGCTGCCCACCACAAAGGCCAGGACCTGGCGGCGCCCGGTTTGCTCGAACGCTACCAAAGAACCCACCAATGGGCCAGCCGAGGCTTGTACATGGCCACACACGCCCTGGCCACGCTTTACACCCGTGAAGAAGCCCCCGCACGCCTGCTGCGCCAGGCCTTGGTGGGCTTGGGCGAGCGCTTCACACCCTTCAAACGCGCGGTCGCCGCCTCATTGACCGGCCTGCACTGAAGCGGCCCAGCGGACATCGGTCCTTCCTGCATGTCCACCCGCCGGGCATCAGGGCTTGTTGCGATGCGTCAAGACAAGCGTCAGCATTCGGGTCTAGATTGGAAGCTTTCCCCGCACACGGGCGCGCAGTCGCCCGGCCATTTCGATCCATCCGAGGAGACTTTGCATGCTGTCCGCCTACATCACCCACACCGACTGCGCCCGTCACGACATGGGCCCGCACCACCCCGAGTGCCCAGAGCGCCTGGGCGCGATCAACGATCACCTGCTGGTCAAGGGCTTGCTCGATTACATGATCCCGTACGACGCTCCGCTGGCCACCGAAGAACAACTTGGCCGTGCCCACGCATCCCTGTATGTCAGGGAAATCATCGAGGCATCGCCCAAAGAGGGCTTGCACGCGGTCGATCCCGACACCAACATGTGCCCTCACACCTTGACAGCAGCATTGCGTGCAGCAGGTGCGGCAGTGCAGGCCACAGATCTGGTGGTCAAAGGCAGCACCAAGACCGCTTTTTGCAGCGTTCGTCCGCCAGGTCACCACGCCGAACGCTCGGCAGCCATGGGCTTTTGTTTTTTCAACAATGTCGCTGTCGGCATCCGCCATGCGCTGGATGTGCACGGTCTGGAACGGGTGGCCCTGATCGACTTTGATGTTCATCATGGCAACGGGAGTGAAGACATCTTTCGCGGCGACGATCGCGTGCTGATGTGTTCCATTTTTGAAAAAGGCCTCTACCCCTTCAACGGCGAAAAATCGGTCGGACCCAACATGGTCAATGTCGGTCTGCCCAGCCGCTCCGGCAGCGATGCCTTCCGCGAAGCGGTCGCCGGGCACTGGATTCCTGCACTGGACGCATTTGCTCCCCAGATGATCTACATCTCTGCGGGTTTTGACGCGCACCGCGAAGACGACATGGGCAATCTGGGCCTGGTCGAAGCCGATTACGCGTGGGTGACACAAGAACTCCTGAAAATTGCCGAGAAACACAGCAACGGCCGCGTGGTCTCTTGCCTGGAAGGCGGGTATGTGCTCAGCCCGCTCGCGCGCAGCGTGGCCGCGCATGTGCGGGTTTTGATCGGCGCAGACTGAACACACTTTATGGACAAACACTACCTCACCCCCCTGTTCCTGCCCGAAACCATCGCCGTGTTTGCTGGCAAACACGGCGATCCCAGCGAACGCCAACCCCAGGCGCAGGCACTGATCGAAGCGCTGACAGCCCAGCGCTTCGAGGGCAAGCTGGTGTTTCTGGACATCCACACCTCCGGCACCCTCGCCGATCTGGCTCAGACCCGGGCCGATCTGGCCATCATTGCGCTACCCCCTGAAGAAGCCATTGCGGCACTCGAAGTGGCCGGGCGCATCAAATGCAAGGCAGCCCTGGTGGTAGGCAGTGGCACCAGCGCCGATCTGGCCAGCGATATGCACCGTGTGGCCAAACGCCACGCCATGCACCTGCTGGGCCCCAACAGCCTGGGTTTCCAGCGCCCCCGGCGCGGTCTGAACGCCAGCATCGTTGGTCCCATGGCTGCTTTCGGACCCCTGGCCCTGGTTTCACAATCGGGCGCCTTGACCGCCTCCATCCTCGATTGGGCAAGCCAGAATTCAGTGGGTTTCTCCAGCGTGGTTTCGCTGGGACCGAACACCAGCGTGGACCTGGCACAGGTGCTGGACTTCCTGGCCTCCGATCCCCACACCCACAGCATCGTGGTGTACATGGAAGGCATTTCCAACGCGCGCCGCTTTATGAGCGCCTTGCGTGCCGCCGCCAATGCCAAGCCGGTGGTGGTCCTCAAGGCTGGCCGCAAAAAAGCAGGTACCGAAGCCGCGCAAACCCACAGTGGTGCCATCGTCGGCAACGATGAAGTGTTTGACGCTGCCTTGCGGCGAGCGGGTGCCGTGAGGGTGCGCTCCTTCGTCGAGCTGTTTTCAGCGGCCAAATGCCTGGCCTCGCGCTACCGCCCTGTGGGCAAACGCCTGGCCATCGTCACCAACGGAGGCGGCCCCGGTGTGCTGGCCGCCGACTGGGTCAGTGAACTGGACCTGGAACTGGGCCGCCTGGCACCCGAGGTGGTGCAACGACTGCTGCCCGACATGCCCCGCCTGACCACACTCAACGACCTGATCGACCTGTCTGAAGAAGCCACCGCCGACCACTACCGCGCCGCCATCGACGCCGCCAACCACGACCGCACCATCGACGGCGTGCTCGTGGTGCATTCGCCCAAGGCCGGTATCGATGCGGCCGATGTGGCCCAGGTCATGGCCGACCTGCAGGGCAAGATGGGCAAACCGCTGCTGTGCTGCTGGATGGGCGATGCCTCGGTGGGCCAGGCCCGCGCGGTGCTGGCCAAGGCCAATATACCGAGCTTTCGCACACCCGAGGCCGCAGTGGGCGCCTTTGGCAACATCGCCATCTTCTACCAGAACCAGCAGTTGCTGCAGCAAACGCCGCCACCGCTGTCCACTCTGGCGCAGCCCGATCTGGAAGGCGCGCGTCTGCTGATCGAAAACGTGCTCACCGAGCGCCGCAAGATCCTCACAGAAATGGAATCCAAGGCCCTGCTCTCGGCCTTTCACATCCCGGTGACCCAGACCATCCTGGCGCGCAGCGCCAACGAGGCCATGATGATCGCCACCCAGCTGGGCTACCCGGTGGCGCTCAAGATCGACTCACCCGACATCAGCCACAAGAGCGACGTCAATGGCGTGGCGCTCAATGTGCTCAACGCCACCGCCGTGCGCGATGTGTACAACACCATGATCCAGACGGTCGCCAAGCTGCAGCCCCAGGCGCGCATCAACGGTGTGACGATCCAGAAAATGGCGCGCAACAAACGCGGCCGCGAAATCTACATCGGTCTCAAGAGCGAGGAACCGTTTGGCCCCGTGATCGCTTTTGGCGCCGGCGGCACCATGATCGAGCTGATTGACGACCAGGCCATGGAGCTGCCGCCGCTCAACCAGTTCCTGGCGCGGCGGCTGATCGAGCGCTCCCGCGTCTCCAAGACCCTGGGCGAATGGCGGGGTGCCAGCGCCGTGGACCGAGATGCGCTGGAACACATCCTGCTCAGGGTCTCTGAAATGGTCTGTGAGTTGCCACAACTGCGCGAGATGGACATCAACCCCATCATCATTGACGAGGCCGGCGCCGTTGCAGTGGACGCCCGCATCGTCATCGACAGCGCGCCCGCCACTGCCCGCAACTACGCCCACCTCGCCATCCTGCCCTATCCAGCGCGCTACGAGCAGATCTGGCCGTTGCGCGGCGGTGGTGAGTACACCATCCGCCCCATCCATCCGGACGATGCCCAGATGCTGCAGGAGTTGGTGCAAGGCCTCTCGGCCGAAAGCCGCTACTTCCGTTTTGTGTCGTCGCTCAAGGAACTGCCCCCGGGCATGCTCTCGCGCCTGACCCTGATCGACTACGACCGCGAAATGGCCCTGGTCGCCATCCACCGCGAGCGCAAGGCCGGTCCCGACGGCGAAATGCAGGAAACCGAGCGCATCGTGGGCGTCTCGCGCTACATCACCAATCCCGACAAATCCAGCTGCGAGTTTTCACTGGTGGTGGCCGACGACTTCAACGGCAAAGGCCTGGGCTCGCGGCTCATGCTCAGCATCATGGAAGAAGCGCGCGACAAAGGCCTCACCGAGATCGACGGCCTGGTGCTGGCCAACAACCCCGGCATGCTGCGGCTCATGAAAGGGCTGGGCTTCCAGATCAAACCTTTCCCGGAAGATCCAGACTTCAAGCTGGTCACGCATGTGTTGTGACTCCCCCCTGCGCCGCTGGGCGGCTTGGTCCCTAAAAAGAGTGCTTTGGCACTCTTTTTTTGCGCCAAAACTTCCCGGAACCGGCCAATTGGCGCCGCCCGGAGCGTTTTTGGCCGGGCCAGAAGGGGTCTGGGTTGTCCTTGACTATCTTTTTATGTCTTTTATTTAAATTAGTCGTAGTAGTAGAGGGCGTGATTTTTTGGGG